>JBFHER010000453.1:0-1596 GCA_041584055.1 Bacteroidales bacterium | reverse complement strand
TCGTGTTTTAACAACAATCAGGTCGTCAAGCGTACGCAAAAAGCAGTTTTCAACCAACACATCCTCACTGCTCGAAATATCCACACCATCCGCATTTCCACGCCAACCAATTATTTTAATGTTATCAACATGAACATTTTTAGATCGCTTTATGGGAATGGTCCAGCGGCTTGGATCAAGAAAAGTAACTCCTTCAATGGTGACGTTATCGCATTCTTCTGCCAGCAAGGTATATCTTCTTATCGCCCTTGGTATTGATTCCTGCTCCACAATGCCCCTTCCACGAAATGATACATTTTTTCCAGTTAAACTAAATGTTGGCAGATACCTCTGTTGGTTGGAAGACATGACCTGCTTTTCATCCGGATCACTGATGCACCGCACGTAGGCGCCTCCGGCGATATAAACTGTCTGCTCATCACCAACATGCAAATGAACGATTTCGTGTATGCCGGGGCCAAAATAAACCACATTTGGATCATCAGGATCGGGAATGTTCTCTTCCATCGGATTTGCAAAGATATGCAGCGATTCCTGCCAGTCACCGTTCACTTCAATGGTAACATGCTTCGGTTCGTCGATTGAAAATGAGATTTTATTGCCTTCGATATTGGGCACTATTCCAAATGATGAAGGCAGAATTTTTACAGAATTTATCTCCCCTGTGTACTCAACAGTTACGCTAGCTTCTGAATTCATATCAAAAGAAGCTAACGAAGCATAACCAAACAAACTTCTGTCATGATTTAAACGAGGAATTGGATCTTTGGGGGGTACTTTAGTTTTGTAAACAGGAACAACTTCCCCCTCTACTTTAACTTGATAGTCTTTTGATAAATCTATTCCATCTGGTGCTGGATAGATCTTAACATGTTTGGTACAAGATGTTACTAATAATAACACGATCAATACAACACCAAACTCAAATACGCTAAATTTCTTCATCTTATGTTCATTTAATTTACCATTATTTTTAAGGTTTGAGTTCTCAAGTCCCCTGTCAACCTCAAAACATATACTCCACTTAAACAACCACTTAAATCAATCACCTTAAAGTTTCCACCTGAATTTATTGTTCCACTCTGAATCTGTTTACCTGATAGATTGTATAAGGTATATTGATTGTAATCTGAATCAGTCAACCTTAATATAAGTTTGTCTGTAACTGGATTAGGGTAAACACTTACCTGATCGTGAACCTCTTGAAGGCCGGTATTTTGATCATTTACCTCTGTAATTGTAAATGACTCACTTTGCCCCTGATTATCAAGGTTCACCATATTTACCTTCCCGTCACTACCAACTTGCAAGCGATAAATACTATCCGTTTGGTTCCACAGGCTAATCATATAAGTGCCTTCAGTAGCTCCTGCTGTAAATCCGAATTGGTTCGTTCCATTGCTTAGACTTTGTTCAGCCATAGCTGCATTGGAACTAATTAGGTAAGTGATTCTACTATTTATTCCGCCACCATTTCTATCGATATGCCATAGGCCATTGGCACTGCGAAATTGCCATACCACATTTGGCTCAGTTGAACTCATACTTGTAGTATATAGGCTTGTACTTTGACCATCCGCAGCAATTCGAAGGTTT
>JBFHER010000452.1:0-1701 GCA_041584055.1 Bacteroidales bacterium | reverse complement strand
GATACGGGATCGTCATTGCGAGGTATCGAAATAGAAGCAGATGCCATGTTAAAAGGCACACGCGTAGATGGAATTTATACGGCTGATCCTGAAAAAGATCCAAATGCCGTTAAATTCGACAAAATCTCATACGACGACATTTATACCAAAGGTTTAAAAGTGATGGATCTTACCGCCACCACAATGTGTAAAGAAAACGGATTGCCCATTGTCGTGTTTAACATGGATAAGCCAGGAAATCTGCTTAAAGTTATCAAAGGAGAAAACATTGGTACCCTTGTACACCCGTAATTGGTTATTACAATAAGCGTTCACAAGGCATAATACAACGACAAACTGAATTTCATTCTTAAAAGCAGCTAACAACGCATAATTTGATGTGTCACTTTTTTTTATAATTTTGTGTAGGATCAACAAATAATCACCAACATGAAAGAAGAGGTTAGTTTTTACATGGAACATGCTGAAGAGATGATGAAGAAATCAATCTCTCATCTTGACGAGGCCCTGGCACATATCAGAGCAGGAAAAGCTTCACCGCGCGTTTTAGACGGAATCAGTGTGGACTATTATGGTTCACAAACTCCATTGTCGCAGGTATCAAACATATCAACTCCTGATGCCCGTACAATTGCGATTCAACCTTGGGAAAAAACCCTGATTGGGACCATTGAAAAAGCAATCCTTGCAGCAAACATTGGTCTGAATCCGGACAACAATGGTGAAGTCATTCGTTTAAATATTCCTCCGCTAACAGAGGATCGAAGGAAAGAACTGGTAAAGCAGGCACGCAATGAGGGAGAAGAAGCTAAAATAAGTATCCGTGCAGCAAGACGTGATGCAAACGACAGCCTTAAGAAACTTGTAAAAGAAGGACTCTCTGAGGATTTGGAAAAAGATGCTGAGGCAGATGTTCAAAAAATGACAGACAGATACAGTACAAAAGTTGATGAATTGGTTGCTAAAAAAGAAACCGATATTTTAACCATCTAATTCATTTCCACACAGCATAAAAAAAGGAGGCCATCAGCCTCCTTTTTCGTTTTCTATCTTTGCTATTATGCATTAAAAAGTCTTTTGCTTAAAGATTGAAGAGCGATCTTTTTATCTTCTGCATTGATCAATACAGAAATATTATACAAGCTGCCCCCATAAGATACCATCCGCACCTTAATATTTTTCAGTGCATCTGTTATTTGAGATACAAACCCTGTATTTTCGATAGAGAAATCACCTGCGACGCAGACAATCACGAGATTTTCATCCACTGTAACTGTTCCCAATTCCTTCAGGTCATTTACGATCTCCTGCAAATAAGTGTTGTTGTCAATTGTAATCGATACTCCCACTTCAGATGTGGTGACCATGTCGATAGAAGTCTTGTATTTTTCGAATACTTCAAATACCCGACGCATGAAACCATAGGCAAGTAACATTCGCCCACTTTTTATCTTTATTGCGGTTATATTGTCTTTTGCAGCCACGGCTTTGATTTTGTTCTGCTCTGTCACAGAACTAATTCTTGTTCCCTCCGCATCAGGCTCGAGTGTATTTAGCAAGCGAACGGGCACATTTTCCAGTCTGGCAGGCAGCACACTGGTTGGATGCAAAATTTTCGCTCCAAAATACGCAAGCTCAGCTGCCTCATCAAAAGAGAGCTGTGCAATGGGCTTTGTATTTTCAACAATCCGTGGATCATTG
>JBFHER010000451.1:0-1706 GCA_041584055.1 Bacteroidales bacterium | reverse complement strand
GCGCAACGGCCTTGAAACAATTTTTTCAAATGCCTTGTTCCAACTCAACCGGAATCTGCAGGTCTATTTACAGAAAACAAGAAAACGAAAAAATGAAAGCGAATGGCGTCCGAGTGCAATCTGTGTCTCTGAGGACTCTTTTAAACGCGATGCCGCATTTAAATTGCTTAACTGGATCTCTTTTCGCTATGGCTTCGGGACCTACATTCATCTACTGCGGGGCTACTTCTCAAAAGCATCCAGTGAGGATGCTACGAGCGACATGGAACGCCTGATCAAACATTTCAAAACCACATCCAATCACGTTTATGTGGACACCATGATCAGTCCCTCCTATACATCAGCCATCGCCCAATCCATTCAGCTTCCAGGCATTTCAGGCATGGAAAACAACATGGTAATTCTTGAGTTTGAAAAAGCACATCCGGATAATTTAAAAGCCATTGTTGAGAATTTTTCACTTGTTCACAGTGGTTCTTTTGATGTGTGCATACTGGGAAGCTCCCCCAATTCTATCAATTTTAAAGAAGGCATCCATGTGTGGCTTAAGGCAACGGATGAAGAAAATGCCAACCTGATGATCATGCTGAGCTACATCATTCTTGGTCACCCTGATTGGGCCAAATCAAATATTAAGATCTTTGAAATTTGTAAGCCCGGTATGGAAGAAGAAGTACAGAAGAATCTGGATAAACTCGTGGCGGACGGAAGACTGCCCATCAACACTAAAAACATCGAGATCATTACAGAACAGGAAAACATAAGTCCCAAGAGCGTCATCAATGAACGCTCGGCACATGCAGGACTTACATTGATTGGTTTCCGTGAAGAGCACCTGAAACATCAGGGCAGGGAAATATTTCTCGGCTACGATCACCTGGGCGATGTCTTATTTGTGAATTCGCACAAGCAGATTGTGATTACCTAGATCTTCAAGCGGCAAGTACCGTAATGCCTGGCACTGTAGATTATTTTTTCCTCAGCGTTATTGAAATAGGCACACCACTAAAGTTCCAGTTTTTTCGGATTTGATTTTCGAGATAGCGCTTGTAGGGGGCCTTTACATACTGTGGCAAATTGGCAAAGAATGCAAACAAGGGTGTTTGAGTGGGCACCTGAGTAACATATTTTATTTTTACATACTTTCCTTTGTAGGCCGGAGGACCGTTGCGATCAATGACATCCTGCATAACCTCGTTCAGTTCAGATGTTGGAATGCGACGTGCTCTGTTATGATATACCTCCATGGAAAGCTCAAGGGCTTTTAAAATCCGTTGCTTGTTCATAACTGAGGTAAATACAATGGGGAAATCAACAAATGGGGCAAAACGCTCTCGAATTGTCGCTTCAAACTCCTTGGCTGTCTTGGTTTCTTTTTCAATAAGGTCCCATTTATTTACAACCACCACAATGCCCTTCTTATTTCTGTTAATGATGTTAAAGATATTCATATCCTGTGCTTCCACACCTCTTGTGGCATCGATCATCAACACACATACATCTGAATATTCAATGGAACGGATGGATCTCAACACCGAATAGAATTCAAGGTCCTCATTCACCTTTGTTTTCTTTCTCAGGCCTGCAGTATCGATCATCACAAAATCGTAACCAAATTTTTGATAACGGGTATTGATTGAGTCGCGTGTTGTTCCGGCCACATTTGTGACGATGTTCCGCTCCTCACCAATAAATGCATTTATCAG
>JBFHER010000450.1:0-1708 GCA_041584055.1 Bacteroidales bacterium | reverse complement strand
GCCCCTGTTAACATCAGCATTACGATAACCGCCTGAGATCCTTTGCGCCATAACTCATAGTCGTCAGAAGCAAAGCCTGTGGCTGTAATAATGGATGAAACCTGAAAAAGTGCACTTCGAAATGCAGGCTCAATGTTCTGCAGGTTTGTTTCCTCATGAAATGTTATGAAAATGGTGGACGCTAGAATTATACCAAGGTAATACTTTAGTTCCGCGTTGGATAAAATGTGCTTAAACTTTAGTTTTCCAAACTGATATAGGAGTACAAAATTCATACCGGCCAATACCATAAAGACTGTTATTGTATATTGAATTACAGGAGACATTGTGATGACGCTGTTATTTTTTGTTGAAAAACCGCCTGTGGCAATGGTGGCATAAGAATGGCAAACAGCATCAAAGAGACTCATTCCTTCCAGTTTCAACAATCCCGTTTCCAGAAGTGTGAGGATAAGGTATACAAACCATAAACGTTTTGCAACCTGTATTACCCTCGGCTTTATCTTCTCTGTATCCAGAATGCTCCCTTCTCCAAACATTAGGTTGCTACCGGACGATTGCATAAAGGGAATGAGGGCAACCACCAAAACCAGAATGCCTAAACCACCAATCCAGTGCGTGAGTGCCCGCCAGTACAGCAAAGACTTTGGCAACGCTTCGATGTCGTTTAAAATGGTTGAACCTGTGGTTGTAAAACCGGAAACACTTTCGAAAAAGGCATTCTCCCAGGTGCTGATGTAACCCGTGAAAATATATGGGAATGCCCCAATGACCGACATGCTGAGCCAGACCAGTGTAGCAATGTAAAAACTTTCTCTTTTTGAAATAGGGGAGCATTTTTTTCGTGTGAAAAGAATTAATAATACCCCTGAAACAAATGAGACATAAAATGATGTATAGATTCCTGATAATGTTGTGTCGTGATATAGCCATGCAATTGGAACTGTACTTAAAATAAACACAGACTCCAGCAATATGCTAATCCCTAATACATTCAGGATATTATTTAAATTAATAACCTTAAACATGAAATGAGATATTAGATGAGACAAAAAAACTGAATCTAATATCCGGGAGGGGGAAGGTCAAGTAAGCTGATAATAATCAGTTGCTTATGAAATGTATAAATCTGTTTCAGCGAGGTGCTATTACAATAGGTAGCACGCTGAAGTGATAAGAAAAACCAGGTAATCCATGCTTCATTTTCAAGCTCCTCCTCATCTTCAACGGATTCCCCAAAGGAATATATTTCTTGTATGAGTGCAGTAGTTTGTTCAGAATATGTATCTAATTGATTACGATCACGGGTGAAATATTGTGCGCTATTGTCAAGATCGTAAACCATCAGTACAATTCGCAATAAAAGGAACGTGGCAACAATTTGAGATGCCCAAATTTTTCGATTGCCTTTTATACTGATCACTTTCCCTGTATATTGTTAATGTTTATGATGAACATGAGCAGCGACTAAAACCTTGATCCGTTCAATGGAGTCATCTATGTTATCCAATAAGTTTTTAGCATCCAAAACACTGTAAATATTGGCTTTTTCAAGATCCGCTTTTACCTGAGGGTTGACGCCTGAAAGTATAATCGGTACTTCTTTTGCAGAAAAACTTTTAATAATTTCTTTAAGACGATATATGCCTGTGGCATCAATAAATGGAACGTTTCGCATTCTCAAAATCAAACCCTTTGGTCGTTCATT
>JBFHER010000449.1:0-1710 GCA_041584055.1 Bacteroidales bacterium | reverse complement strand
TACTTATGGTAGTTTTGAGCTGAGGCTGGAATATAGGGGTATCAGTCAATACAGACTTCGGAATTCCAGAAAGCGAAATTTCACCCAGTTTTAAAAAGCAGATAGTATGAAGGCACTCTTTACAATATTTTTCTCTGTTTTACTGTTGACATTCGCAACAGGCCAGGAGAAGTATATCAAGAAAGCTCAAAACTATGTGGACAAGGGAAAGTATGAAAAAGCGCTTGCAACACTTGATAGTGCCGATCCCATTCTTACCGAACCATTCTTAAACGATTTCAATCTTGTGAAAGGAATGGCTTTGGATGGCCTGGGGTTTAAGGACAGTGCCTTGTATTTCTTTGAGGATGTGATCCTTGAAAAGAACCTGAATGATATTCCTTCTAAGGTAATTATTGATTATGCACAGAGTTTGTTCCATGATGGCGATTATAACGGTGCTCTGTTCTTTGTAAATCGGGCCAGGGAATCGTTATTTGGGACAAATTATCCGGAAGGTCTGGAACAAATCGCCCAGAAAAGTCAGTGGGCAATTGATAACATGGATAAGTTTTCTGCAAGAATGGGGCCTGATTCAATTCTTGACATTCGTATGGGAGTTCACAACCTGATGGTGGATGTGCCTACGTTTGGTGCTGCTTATTTTAATGATAGTCTTGTTTTTTCGTCTTATACTGAGTATCAAAAGCCAAACAGACTTCAGGAAGAAGCGTTTGAACATAATGAGATATTTCAGGATTATTACCGGACGAATACAGATCTTTTTATTGCGTCTCTTGATGACAGCATCGGTGGAAAAAGATTGTTTGCCGAAGAGCTCCAAACTTTGCGCAATGAGGGTGCTATCACCTTTAATCAAGCACTTACAAAAATGTACTTTACCCGTCACCATGTAGATCGCAAGGGGAAAGATAATTATAAGATTTATTATGCAGTGAAAGAAGGAGATGTATGGATGGATCAGGGACCCTTGAATTTTAATTCTGATGATTTCTCCTGCCTGCATCCAAATTTATCATCGGACGGTAAAACATTGTATTTTGTGTCAGATAATCCGGGAGGTTATGGTGGATTTGATATTTACTCAGCAGAAGGTGAGGATGGAATCTTTAAAATTCCAATGAATCTTGGCTCAATAATTAATAGCCCCGGTGATGAGATTTTTCCATATATGGATGATGATTCAACCATGATTTATTCATCCAATGGATTAATGGGATTTGGCGGATATGATATTTACTGGGTGAACATGAAACATGACTCCCCTGAACCATATAACTTACTGCAGCCCATTAACTCAAATAGCGACGATTACTGCATCGTGGGAAATAGAAATGCGCCCGAGCAAATGCTGTTTTTCTCTGATAGAGATATCTCGTTTGGCCAATTTGCCTTTGATGATAAAGAAGATAAAACCATCTCTTTCAATATTGAACTCTTAACCCCGGAACGCCGGGCGCTGGGATCAGATTACACCCTGTTCCTTACCAAAGGAGAAAGTATATTAAAACCGGTTGTTGAAAATATAAAACGGAAAGAGTTGGAAAAACAACTGGCGCAAAACAAGAGTATTGTTAACGGCAAGGTGATTACAACTGAAGATGGTCATGTCCTGCTCATCGACAGTGTGTCGGGAGAATTGATAAATGTTCCCGGCAACCTGATGGTTGAACATGGAAAAGTGGTTGTTAACGATTTAGGTAATTTTGT
>JBFHER010000448.1:0-1740 GCA_041584055.1 Bacteroidales bacterium | reverse complement strand
TGTGTCCCCAGCATCGTCACGGATTTTATGATGCCGACTGAATCAGGGTTTAAACTTTTAATGAGGATTTTGTCTTCGGGATATTCCAGGGCGATAACAAACAAGGCATTTCCATCCTGAACTTCGGCAGAACCATTTCTCTGGGTAAACCAGAAATCCTGAGGCGTAAATTCTGCTTTAAATCCCTCTGCTTCCCTCACATGTGTTCCACTCATGTTCAGTTTGGTTGGCCCTTCGTGGGTTACTTTCCATTTCCGTGTATTATAGATTGCTTCACCATTCACTTTCAGCCACTGCCCCACTTCCAATAAATTATTTATTGATTCAACCGGCACCTCGCCCGATGCTTTTGGCCCAATGTTGAGCATGTAGTTGCCCCCCTTACTCACAATCTCTGTTAACCAAAAGATCAGCTCTTTTACCGATTTCCAGTCGTGATCATAGGATTTATAGCCCCAGGAGTTATTTGTTGTTCCAACGGTTTGCCATGGTTTTGTGATGGACAGATGATCTTCAGGTATTTTATTATCACCGGGAATATCAAAATCACCCAGCTCGTGGCCTACCCTTGAGTTCACCAACATATTGGGTTGTAAATCGTAGGCTATCTGATAAAACTTCATGCTTTGATCAGGCGTTACGTAGCGTGCATAATCGTACCAAAGCGTTGTCATGTCCGGGAACTTTGTGAGGATCTCTTTAACCTGCGGATAGGATTTATTCTCCAGATATTCAGAAAAGGTATTCGGACTGGGATCCCAGTCGTTTCGACCAGCCTTATTTGCAGCCCTTTCACTTATTGGTAGTCCGCTTGCCACTAATTCGTCATAGCCACAATCATTGCCATCCATCCAGTCGATGTTATGCGAATAGTACAAGCCAAAATCAATACCATACTTTTTACAGGCATCATACAATGCCTGAACAATGTCTTTTTTGTAAGGACTCGCATCCATGATATCGTAATCACTCACTTTGGAATCGTACATGGCAAATCCATCGTGGTGTTTTGCTGTAATAACCAGGTATTTCATCCCTGCATCCTTTGCCAGTTTGGCAATGGCATCAGCATCAAATTCAACCGGATTAAATTCCGACGCAAGCTGCGCATATTCGGCGCGGGGGATTTGTGCTCCATACTGTATCCATTCTGCCACGCGTGGACCTCTCAGTTCTTCCATTTTCTTACCTTTCCATATCCCTCCGGGGATGGCATACAGACCCCAATGGATAAACATGCCGAATTTGGCATCATTAAAAGCCTCTTTTGCGTCTTCCTTTGAAGCATTCATTTCTTCCCAGGTTAATTTTGGTGCCGGAGAACAAGCAAACAACACTGTTACAAATACGATTATGGATAATTTACTCATCATTATTATTGACTTAAATTTTATGTGAGAGAGGCTTTAAAAGTACTGTCCTTTTAAATATCAGACACACCCATATCAACCAAAAACTTGCTGAATTCATTCACTATTGCATACAAACAATGGTTAATATACACAATATCAAGATATTAACTTTAAATAAGGCATTTATTCACAGCTCATCCGCCCATTAAATTCTAAAGAACTGTCCTGTTAGAGTCAAACGCTACCGACATAATTCGGGATAGATATCAGCCTGATTTTCTTTATCAGCACTGCTAATTTTAAGGTTGGTTTAAGCTTGCACTTTGATGTTAAATTCACACAGTTAATCACTTTCCTACCATGTAGAATCCCTTCTGCCTCAACATAC
>JBFHER010000447.1:0-1759 GCA_041584055.1 Bacteroidales bacterium | reverse complement strand
TGATATTAGAAAAGAGTTTGGCACCTTCAGCAACTACATTTGGGGATTTACAGATCACAAACCAATCATCAATCAATTTGCAACAATGCAGGATATCCCCGCTAAAACAGAGCTGTCAGATACTATCAGTAAGGATTTGAAGACCAGAGGATTTAAGTTTGTTGGATCCACGGTCATCTATGCGCACATGCAGGCAACGGGAATGGTGAACGACCACCTCATCACATGTTATCGGCATGCAGCAATCAACAAGAAATAATTTTTTTAAAGTGTATTCAAATTGTTGCAGAAGATATTTGTTTAGCGTCAAAGGCGCAATCTCCCTAAAACCAGCCTGCAGTAGCCGCAAAGGCTGGGCTGATGCTACAAATAAAGTGAAGCACTAAAGGTGCGTAAGCACGAATCCCAAACATTGATTTCATGCCGGGACTTAACGTTATTCATGAATGTCATGTCAGTCACGATCATTCTCCACCTTTCCGAGCAAACAGCTTATTTTTCAATGATCAGAGAACCCGTCATAACCCGTTTATTATACTGCTGTCTAACAGACTTATACAGGTTTAACAAAGCATCTTTCTTTTCGGGATTATTATTCAGAACATTGTTTTTCATCAAACGGTCACTTGTGAGATCATATAAACCAACTGTTTCTTCATTGTCGATCTGCAGCAGCCAGTTATCTTCAATCACCTGAAATGTTTCCCCCAGGCAGTTAAGGACAAAATGCCGCTCATTTGCATCCAGCATATCTGTCCCAAACGACACATAACTATCTGGGAAATTTAGCAGATGCATTACTGTTGTAAAGATATCTGTTTGTTGAACGTTATATTCTATCACTTGCGGCGCCAACAATTCCGGTGCATAAACAACAATTGGCACAGAAAAAGCACCTGCATTTGTTTTATATTCCTTGTGATATGGCAAGGTGGAATGGTCCGCTGTCAACACAAATATTGTATTCTTAAACCAACTTGTTTTTTTTGCTTCTGTGAAAAACTGCTTCAGTGCATGATCGGTATATCCCACGCACTCGTACAGCCGCAATGGTCCTTTCGGAAAGGTCCCTTCATACCTTTTGGGTACTTTGAACGGATGATGCGAACTCAATGAGAACAGGACAGATAAAAACGGCTTATCCATTTCATCCAGTTTGTTTTTCATAAAACCAAGCATTTCCTCATCCCAGATTCCCCACATCCCATCATAATGGTCCTTGTCTCCATATTCATTCAAACCATAATACTTTTGAAAACCGGCTGTTTTACAGAATGAATCGAATCCCATGGAGCCATTTGGGGCACCATGAAAGAAAGCTGTTTCATATTCCTTTTCTCCAAGGCATGATGCCAGGCTATTGACCTTACTGTTTGCATATGGTGTTAAAACATAAGGCACATTCATGGCAGGAATACCACAAACAACAGATGGGATTGCATCCAGACTTTTTCGTCCGTTGGCATAAGCATTTGAAAATACAACCGCATCGTTCATCAGGGAGTCAAGAAATGGTGTATATCCACCATAATCATTTCCCAGATCTTTATTTAAGAAACCAACCACCTCTCTTGTAAAACTCTCCAGGATAATTACAACCACATTGTGTTTTTTGAAAGACCCTGAATCCGCTTCATGCACCGGATTAAAAATGGCAATGGCCTGATCTTCGGGAAAGTATTCCAGGGCTTTTATGATTGGTTTACCCAGTGTTCTGTAAATGCAAAACGGCGTATTCAACACCATAGCCGCATGTTCA
>JBFHER010000446.1:0-1779 GCA_041584055.1 Bacteroidales bacterium | reverse complement strand
TTTGCACCATATTTACCAGTAAGCATAGATGCACGTGTTGGAGCACATGCCGGACAGGCCCATACATTTTCAAATGTGACGCCTTTTTCGCGTAATTTATCGATGTTTGGTGTGTTTGGTAAAACACTTCCAACATTGTAGCCATTCAAGGCATCTACACCCATATCGTCGGCTATGATTAGCAAGATATTCGGTTTTTCCTCTGCTTTTGATGCATTTATTCCCAATAGGAAGAACAATGCGAGAAAGAGTTTTAACAATTTATGCATGGTATTAATTATTTATTTTTTTTGATGATCCGACTTACTTTATCTTCTTGATTTTTGTTGATTTTGTTGCGCATCTGCCAGTTCATCGACAGAAAGAAAACCATCCTTATTCGAATCCATTCTATCAAACAGCTGTTCTGCATTATCTCTACTCATGTTCCCGTTTCGTTTTTTCATTTGAATGTACATTTCTTCGAAATCGACCTTTCCATCTTTGTCGGCATCCAACCGCGCCATTCTACTCCCTGCATCCGTGGGACGCTGTACCTGTCCATTCCTGCCCGTATTCATTCCAAAGGTTCTTGAACCACGGTTTTCAATCTCCATTTTTATGGTGTACTCATGTGTTAATGGTAAACACATATCTGAGGTACATCCAAAGTAATCAAGCTTTAGATTCAGTTCCCCAAATGGTTTATCAGACGCAATGTCTACCCAAAACTGGCGCGGTTTAGTATCACTATCGCCCTCCCCTATTTTAGCAGAAGCTTCTTCCGGGGAAGCTGTAACACCGTCGGGCAGCATCAGTTTATATTTCATTGGTGGGGTGAGGTTGTTCCAGTGTGCGTCGTGAATGGGATCGGGATAAAACCCAAGGAAAAGCCTGCCTGTACCAGTATTTAACAGAGCATCGTCAGCTTCGGCACGCAATTTCACATAATAGGTCTCTTCCGGTGTTTTAGGTATAATGGCAACAATCGACAGCCCTTCCGGACGTGCTACGCCCAGTTCTGAATTTTCGTTGACCAGTTTTGCAGCCCTTTCAATTCGGGGTAAATTAAGATCGCTTGTTTTTGTTGCAGTTGCCACAGGCCCCACAACCTTCGACAAAGCACCGCGTAAAGCCTGTCCGTCGATTCTACCTGAAGCATACACGACATCTCCTTCGGGAGAAATAAGGTAAACAGACCAGGAACCGGAACGCAGCCCAATGCGGATATCATCGTCCATGGTATCTGCAATCCACGGTACTTTT
This sequence comes from Bacteroidales bacterium, assembly GCA_041584055.1. GTDB lineage: Bacteria > Bacteroidota > Bacteroidia > Bacteroidales > UBA5342 > JBFHER01. Next base: position 534 of record JBFHER010000446.1, on the reverse strand, counting down.
GTGCCCAGTTTCTTTTTAGCTTCAGCCAGTTGCAGCAAACGTTCAGCCATGTTTTGAGCTTGCACATATCCTCCTAATTCGGGATGCCGCAGGGATTTATAAAAGTAGAAAAACTGAACACCTTTTGCCTTATAGTCAAGGTAAGCTGCTTCTATTTCCGGGTAGTTCTGATGGAATAACGGACAGGTTAAACAACCAGCAGCAAGCACGGTGTATTTTCCTTTGCACAAATCCCTCACTTTTAGTGGAGTGCCTTCCTTGGTAAATGCATTCATGTCGGGAATTGGGCCGCTACTCAGAACCCCTTCGGCAGGTACATTTCTGTTTGCATCGCTTTTTTCCTTTTGTTGTGATGTTTGCGCGAAAGGCGTTATAAAGAATAAAAGCCCAATGACAGAAGCAATCATGTATTTCATAAGTGTTACTTTAAAAATATTTTAAAAAATTGAAGTGTACATAAAATTATGACTAAAGCACAAAATTATCATCGATATAGCCTTGTAGTTTATCTTTGTATTGTTCACTCACCGGAAT
>JBFHER010000445.1:0-1785 GCA_041584055.1 Bacteroidales bacterium | reverse complement strand
CCAACCTTTAGTAAATCTTCATGCTTTCTAATTCTGGTTTGAATGGTTTTTAACAAATCATCATTGGAGAAAGGTTTCACCAAATAATCATCTGCACCTAACTCAAGTCCAAATCGAATGTCTTCCAATTCTGATTTGCCCGTAATAAAGACAAATGGAATCTGACTTGTAAGAGAACTTTCTGATAATATATTATATACCTGATAACCATCTATAGGCTTCATCTGTATATCGCATAAAATCAGATTTGGTCTTAATTCAAAAGCCTTTTCAATACCTGATGATCCATTCTTTGTATAATAGCTATCATAGCCCTGGGAAGCAAGCAATCGTTTTATCATCGCCCCTAAATCAGGATCATCCTCAATTATCAATATCTTTTTAGGTTTTTCCATGCAATTTAAATATCGCCGGGTAAAGTTAAAAAAAAACTCCTAAATCGCGTTTATATATTCAAAAAAAGACATATAACCGGAACTGGCTCAATCCCTTTCAGAAAAATCACCTTTTTATCCTTACAATAAATAAGTTAAGTCATGGATAAATGGATTTTCCTACGTTCCTTCAACTCCCTTTTACGCATGCTTGCATGTTAACATTTCACTAATTCACAACATCCTGTATTTGTGTATTTTATGATTTATGATGTCATTTTATGTTTCTTTTGTTTTAATTTTATTTGGTTTTGTGTTAATTTTATGTAATTTTGAAGCCAATAATTAAAGCTACAGAAACATAAAATTTATATTTCATGAGAATTACGGGACGATTTGTGATGCTGGCGTTAGTTTTTACCGGACTACTTGGGAATAGGACGGTTCATGCGGCAACGGATGCCGATCAACACTTTACAACTGTTTGGCACGGAGAAAATGGCACAGGCCATATGAATTTTTATGTGATAGGTGCAAGTATCGATGGCACAGCACTGCAACCTGGAGATGAAATTGCAGTTTGCAGCGGCACGCTCTGTGTTGGCTCAGGCGAGGTACAACAAGTTGTATCTGCGGATAAGGTAGAATCCTTTGTAAGCATTATTGCTTCCATGGACGACGGCACAGGCAATGGGTTTACGGCAAACGACACGGTCCTTTTTAAAATATGGGATGCCAGTGAAAACCGCGAATACGATGCCCATTCAGTCGTTTACAGAAACGATCTTTCCACCTGGAGAACGGATGGCAAATATGAATCCGGAGCCAGTTCATTTGTAACATTAACAGCCAAATCAGCTGAAACACAAACCATTGTATTAAAGTCAGGCTGGAACCTTATTTCGTCAAATCTTGAACCTGAAGCACCAGCAATGGATATGGTCATGTCTGAATTAATGGATAACGGAAACCTTGTGAAGGTAAAAGATCAATATGGAAATACACTTGAAGACTGGGGAGATCTTGGCGGATGGAATAACAGCATTGGTGATTTTGAAAATACGCAAGGTTATCAAATCTATGTGGAGGAGGATTGCGAACTGATCATCACTGGCAATCCGGTTAATCTTCCCATGGACATTCCACTCAAAGAGGGCTGGAACACCATACCATTCCCTTATGGAGAAACCGTGGATGGCGAAAACATACTTCGAACCCTTATAAACAACGGTACGCTTATAAAAGCTCAGGATGAACAGGGAAATTCAATCGAATTCTGGGGTGATGAAACAGGCTGGGTGAATAACATCGGTGTCTTTGAATCCGGAAAAGCGTATGAAATTAAAGTTGCAGGTGATGCAACACTGAGCATCGGGGGGTACTATCTGAAATCTCAAAAAATGACTTCCTT
>JBFHER010000444.1:0-1785 GCA_041584055.1 Bacteroidales bacterium | reverse complement strand
TGGCAGGAAGGGCCAAGTGGATTTGGTTATGGTGATTCTGATGATGCCACTGTACTGGGAAGTCGTAGCAATCCAATCCTGAGTGTTTACATCCGCAAGAAATTCACCATTAGCAATCTCAATAACATTGAGGAACTTTTACTTCACATTGATTACGATGATGGATTTATTGCCTACCTGAACGGGACAGAAATACTGCGTGTAAATATGGGAGCTACGGGCAGCAGTGTGAGTTATCTGAGCACCTCCAGCGCGCTACATGAAGCAAACATGTATGACGGTGATCCTCCGAGCCTCTTCAACATCGAAAAGAGTTATCTGCAGGAAGGAGAAAATATCCTTAGCATTCAGGGACATAACAGAAGTCAAACATCCTCAGACCTGACCTTGATACCCTTCCTCACCGTTCTCATGAAAGAGCCGCCCCTAAAAGCCAGAGGAATTCCTGAAGTATTGCAGCTTAGCCCCAAAACGCCCACCTTACATACAAACTTCACGCTAAACACAGAAAAATGTACACTGACCTTGACTGCGCCAGATGGCTCAACTGCCAACACGCTCATTGCAAATAACATTTCCAGTAACGACTCAAAAGGACTTTCTTCAGCCGGAAATGTGGTTATGTTTGGCACACCTACACCAGGTGCAAAAAACAATGATAATAGAATCGTATTCGGCAAACTTGATGATGTATATTTTTCGGTTGAAAGTGGTTTTTTTAGCGACGCAATCACGCTTCGGTTAAGCAGTGATTATGCCGAAGGTATCATTCGTTATACAACAGATGGCTCAACTCCGGGAAAGGGTTCCAACATTTACAATGCGCCCATTCGGCTCAATAAAACAAGTGTAGTAAAGGCCTATGTTTTTGGGGGACTCTACTCCCCAAGCGATGTAAGCTCGAAAACATATTTCATCAACGACGAAAGCACCCTCCCGGTTGTAAGTCTTTCTTTTAAACCTGAAGATTTTTTCAGCAATACGGAAGGTATCTATGTGCCTGGCAATGATGCTTCAGAAACATGGCCCTATGCCAATGCCAATTACTGGAAAGATGCAGCGCGAGACGTTTTCATCGAGTACTTTGATGAAAAAGGAGCCAAACAATTCGATGCAGGCGCAAATGCGTCAATTGCGGGAAATGAAAGCAGGACATATCCTCAAAAATCATTATTTATTTCGCTGAAAGACAATAGCTCAACTTACGAACTATTTCCGGGCTGTGCTGTGAATACGCTTGAATCCTTTACCCTTTCGAATGGAAATTACGACTGGGCACATACGCTTTTAAATGAGGCATTTATGCAAAACATCGTGGTTGACCTTGACATGGATTTAAGACACAGACATCCATGCCTTGTTTATTTAAATGGAGAATATTGGGGCATCCATGAAATGAAAGAAGATTTGGATCTACAATACCTGAAGCGCAGATCAGAAATCAGTGAAGACAAAGCAAGCTTATTGTGTTACGATTTAAAATTAAGTCCAACAATTGCGTTTGGACAAAAAAAGGAATATGAATTGCTCTGGAATAAGGTGAACAACACCACAACCTTAAGCAATAGTCAGGTTAATGAATTTGGAAACGACATCGATCTAAACAACCTTGTAAATTATTTCATTTTCCAGATTTACATTGCGAATACCCAATGGCCCGGCAAAAATCAGTGCTTTTGGCACAATGGACTGGAAACAGGTAAATGGAGATGGATTCCAACTGATTTTGACCGTGGATTTGGCTTATCTGTTCATGGGGATTATCACTATGGACATTATAATCCA
>JBFHER010000443.1:0-1839 GCA_041584055.1 Bacteroidales bacterium | reverse complement strand
TCCTTTAAAATAATAGGTTTGAGAATCATCTATGTTAAACTTGGCAAGGCGCAATGCTGAAAATATAACAATCAGTGCCGGTGCAAAAAGAGCTACTGCTTCAATCACAGACAATCCCGTGAAGTGCAAAGGATAGGACAAGCCCAGCTCAGAAACAGCAAAAGTATGCAATGCAAGTCCCGGAACCAATCCAAACACCACCATGTCTGACATGCTATCCAGCTCTTTGCCCATCGGAGACATCACGTTTAAAAGTCTTGCAAATGCGCCATCCAGAAAATCGAATAATGAGGCCAAAAGCAACATCATTAATGCTGCACGCATGTCGTTCGTCATCACAAAATAAATTGCGACGAGCCCTGAGGAAAGACCAAGGCTGGTAATGAAATTCGGTATGTGCTTTTTTATATTCATGCTTAATCTCTCTGTTTACTCGTTTGATACAATTAATAAAATCAACATCAGCACCGGAACAGCGAAAATAAAACTATCCAAACGATCGAAAAATCCCCCATGACCAGGCAAAAGATTTCCGGAATCCTTTACATTGTGAATTCGTTTTATCATTGATTCAATCAAATCGCCCAGGGTGGCAGCTATAACAATCACGAAAGCGAACAGTACAAATTGCCATTCCGGTACCTGTGGCATCCAACCAAAGGTATTCGCCAGAAATGCAAGCAATAAGGTGGTCAATGTGCCTCCAAGCGCCCCCTCCCAGGATTTTTTAGGAGATATTTTTTCGTAGAGGCGATGTTTCCCAAATGAGACCCCAAAAATGTATGCAAATGAGTCGTAGACCCAAATCACCACGAGCAAAGTTAACAACCATTGCCATCGCACACCATCAAATAACTCAAGGTATGGCAACATAACGAAGGGTAAGCCAATATAAAAAATGCCAAACAATATTACTTGCACATTCTGCTTGAAGAACCCTTGTTTCCCGAATAACTGAGAATTGGCGTATAAACCAGCGACCATGGCCATAAAAATTAAAACAGGTAAAAACAAAGCCGTTTCTTCGGTGAACCACCAGGCGCAAAAAAACATATGCACAGAGACGATAATCCCCGGAAGCCATTTTGCAAGCTGTTGTCTCCCCAGTACCATTTTATAGAATTCAAACAAACTCAGGATCAGCAGTACTGCAAAAACAACAGGAAAGGCAAGCTTCATAACGGTTCCCAAAACAATGATGGCAACATATACAGCTCCTGTAATTGTTCGCTGAAGAAAATTGTTCACTTATTTATTTTTGATGATAAAAACCAGCAGTTCTCTTGGCCCATGGGCCCCTAACACAAGTGTTTTCTCTATATCTGCCGTCCTGCTTGGCCCGGTTATCACACTTATCTGGGATGGCAGATTACCCTTGTATTTTTCCTCAAGACTTTCAATCGCATCTGTTAAATAGGGCCGCAACTGAGATTCATTGCCTATAACAACATGCACAGGAGGATAAATTTGTATTTGTCTGCTCTTTGTCACCGAAGATGAGACGATTGCTGAACCGGTCCTTGCAACAAGATACTCACATCCAGTGATGGAAGCATCTGCATCTTTAACATTGACCACCTTCATTTCATCAGGGATCAGTTGTAAATACAGATCATTTGAACATGCAATGCTCCTAACCTCATGTTGAGCAAAGAAAGCTTTCAATTGGACAAGGATTTCCTTTTCATCCTTCACCAAAAAACACTGCCCATTTACATACGCCAGTTCTTTCCGAAATAACTCATCCAAAGGATCGCTGATGGATGCAAGCACTTCCCCCTTCCAATCAGGTTCATCCTTAGCATCAAATTCTTTAACCCGTCTGATATTCTTTATCTT
>JBFHER010000442.1:0-1860 GCA_041584055.1 Bacteroidales bacterium | reverse complement strand
TGCGGAAATGATCAAAGCCAACAAGTCTTATCGTAGTCATGGGATACGAACAGATCGTTATAAGTATTTTGTGTATTACGAGCACAATCCTAAAATTGAGGAATTGTACGATATTGAGAATGACCCACTGGAGCAAAATAATCTGGCGCATAACTCAGAATATGTGGGTTTGTTAAGAGAAATGCGTCAGCGTACCAAACAACTTTACAAGGAAGCACTTCCTTAATCCAAAGAAATACGCATTGTACATGCGATTCATTTTTCCATAGAGGGGATCACCATTTTAAGGATAGGAGATCGGTTGCCTGAAGACAAGAACAATGTTTGCTTGCACCATATAAACGATTATTTGGAATGTTTACCGTATTGGGCAAAGAAATTAAGATGTATTTTTAACACGTAATATTTTACATGAACATGTTGTTAAAAAGGCGAAAAAATTCATGAATATTTTAATAAATTCCTGCCTTTATTCTTTTTCGAATCATAAATTTTTAAAGAAATGAAGAAACGAGTCTCCTTACTGCTTATGAGTTTTGCACTGACTATTTGCTATGCTCAAAACCCGATTTTTACACATGTGTTTACCGCCGATCCATCACCACACGTTTGGCCAAATGACGATCGCCTGTGGGTATACACCTCTCATGATGAACCGGGTTCCAATAACCATTATGGAATGACCGGATACCATGCCTTTTCAACAACCGATCTGGTGAACTGGACAGATCATGGACGCATCTTGCATTTGGAAAATGTAGCCTGGGCTGAGAGTCATGCCTGGGCAATGGATGCTGCGTTTTACAGAGGAAAGTACTACTTGATTTACTGCATGAAAGAAGCCGGGATCGGCTTGTTCAGAACTGGTATTGCACGCAGCGATGTGCCTGAAGGACCGTTCACCGACCTGGGCTATGTGAAAGGTGTTGAATTTGGTCAGGATCCGGCGCTTTTTATTGATGATGATGGTACACCTTATCTGTTTTGGGGACACGATCGAAAGTGTTTTGCAGCTGAGTTAAACGATGATCTGATGTCAATTAAACCGGAAACGTATGTGGATTTGACGTCTCAATTACAATACGTTTTCGAAGGTCCATGGGTGCACAAGTACAAAGGGAAATATTACCTTACATACCCTGGTCTAACGCCACGAAGATGGCCGGAAAAAATGTTCTATGGTGTTGCTGATAAACCCCTGGGACCTTACGAATCGAAAGGTTGTTTTATCGATGATTTTGAGGGACAAAGTGGAACAAATCATGGTGGGACGGTGACCTACAAAGGGAAAGACATAATGTTCTACCACAGCGCATGGTTGTCAGGTGGATTAAGCGAAACACGCTGCGTAATGGCGGATTACCTGAAGTACGACAAGGAAGGAAACATCATCCCAATTGTTCCTTCAAAAGAAGGATTGGGGAATGCAGAACGAACAAGAACAACCCTTCAGTTAGAAGCTGAAAATGGCTTTGCGGCTGGTGGTGAGTTGTACAATGTAATTGTGGATACATGGATCAAAGATTTCAGTGGCAAAGGCTATGTAACAAACTTTGATAATCCTTACGACCACGTTTCAATTCTGGCACAGGTTGCCCTGCCTGCAAAATTCCGTTTCATTGTCCGATATGCCTCTCCGGATGGAGAATCAAATCACGATGTATTGATAAATAGCCATTTGTACAGGGATTTTGTGTTTCCGCAGTCTGATACATTCAGGGAAATAGACTTTGGTCTTGTAGATCTAAAAGCCGGAGATAACCTGGTGCGGATATTTAAAAGAAATTGGAAACCATCAGAAGGCCAACTGGCAATCGACTACATTAAACTCGTTCAGGTATTTGAAGACGAAGAGTAGAT
>JBFHER010000441.1:0-1867 GCA_041584055.1 Bacteroidales bacterium | reverse complement strand
TTGTTTAGAAGACGTCTTATGTTTTTCGAATGAAGTACTATTATCAATATTGAACATATGGTAAAGTAGTATAAGTCTGCGGTGATTCCCTTAACAAACCATGAAGCCAAAGGCAGGGTGATGCTAAGCGCCAAAGAGCCAAGGGATACGGTTCGGCTTAGTCGCTTTACAATAAAATAAACTGCCACAGATAGCAATACAGGAATAGGTGAGATTAAGATGCTGGCACCCAGGGTTGTATTCACCCCCTTGCCTCCTTTAAATCTAAGAAACACGCTAAAATCATGGCCTGCAATCGAAGCCAGGGCCACACAGTAAATGAAATAAGGTGTGAATGAAACAGCAGCCAATAATGAGTCCCAGGTTAAAAGTGCTGCGATGGGTAAAAAGCCTTTCAGCATGTCAAAAAGCTGAGTAAGAATGGCAACGCGCTTGCCAGCTACTCTGCGTGCATTTGTTGATCCGATATTGCCACTTCCTTCCAGCAAAAGGTTCTTACCTGTTGTTTTTTTTGTAAGGATGTAAGCGCTGGGAATAGCCCCCAGGAGGTAAGCTCCTGACAAATAAAGAATGCCGTAGGTTATTATCATTGTTGCCAATGTAGTTTATTTAAGGATTCAGCCACGTGTTTATTAACCTGCAGTTGTGTGTTATATATGTATTGAATAACTTCTTTTTCCCTTCTCACAGAATCATGATGATGCAATTTTCCCTGTTGATCAAGGTGTTTAAAATAAGTAACTGACTTTCCATTTTTTATTTGTACAGACATCTCTTTCTAATGTTTAATTTGATAAAAAATGAATAGCAAGGTGTAAATGCATAAATAAAAAAGGTAGAATTTTCTGAATTTAGAATACTGTTTGTCCTTCATGTGCATATCTCGAAAAAGGTACTTTATCTCTTTTTTAAAAACAGGCTTGATATTGATGGTCCAATGCTCTGTTTCATACACCATTTTACGGAACTTACTTCTATAATATCCCAGGGGGAGCCCCCAGAGAACGAAAGCAATCAGCCATATGTTTTCAATAAAGAAGTCCATCACTTGATCTTTTTTGGAAACCATGGCAGAAACGCATTGGTTTTGAGAATGTATTCTTTGTATTGTGGTTTTGTTTGCTTTAAGGTTTTTTCAAGCAATGCAACACCAGAGACTTTGATAATCAGGAGTGTCATAATAACTGAACCAATAATCGGCCAGTAGCTGCCGGATGCTGCACTGAACAAGCCGTAGGCCCACCAAACAGCGGCGTCACCAAAATAATTTGGGTGTCGGGTGTATTTCCAAAATCCTTTGTCCAAAACCTTGCCTTTGTTTTGTGGATTCTTTTTGAACTTTTCAAGTTGGTAGTCACCTCCGGCTTCAAACGAAAAGCCGACGATCCAGATGAGGATGGCAAGCGCGTCAAGGAAATTGAGACCGTTTGAGTTTGTTGCATTGTGTGTGCCAAGGAGGGGCATTGAAATCAAAAGCATAAGAACTCCTTGCAATAAAAAGGTTTGAAAATAGCTCACCCACCAGTACCGATGTGCACCGTATTTTCTTCTGAATTCCTGATATCGAAAATCTTCACCTTTGCCCAAATTGCGCCTGGTCAGGTAAAGAAAGAGGCGTATTCCCCAAGTTGAAACCAGGATCAACAAGATTTTATTGCGAAGGTATATGTCGTCGCTTAAAAAAAAGTAACTGCCATTGATAATGACAAATCCGAGGCCCCAAAATAAATCGACGATACTTGCGTCTGTTATAATAACACTGATTATCCAGATTATCGTAACTGAAATTAAAATGATCAGCGCAGCGTTAAGAAATAAATCTAACATATCAATTGTCTTTATAAATGAGTGAAACGGCAACGGCACC
>JBFHER010000440.1:0-1874 GCA_041584055.1 Bacteroidales bacterium | reverse complement strand
CTCTGTGTTTATGGGCCTTACGTTTTTCTTTATGCTCATAACAGCAATTTTTAATTTTGTGATTAAAGATGTTGGTTTTGATCCCATGAGTTATGTAATGTATCCTTTGTTAATTGCGCTGCCAACGCTTGTTTACATTCTAGGGATTTCATTTATACTGATGATAGTGGTGAAAAATCAGGCCGTCACATTTTTAATATTGCTTGGATATGTAGCCCTTACATTATTCTATTTTCAGGATAAGTATTTTGGCATATTTGATTACATCGGGTTTAACTTTTCGATGGGGTATTCAGAGATGATTGGCTTTGTTGAGCCGCAACTTGTCTTTATGCAAAGGGGCTTCTATTTCTTCCTGGGGATCTCATTTATTTTTGCCACCGTTCGATGGATCAATAGATTACCTCAATCGCCTTTGTGGAATCAGTTGAATCTACTCTTCTTTGTTATCACTTTTCTCATTGGTAGTGGAATGGGGGTGATGTATTTACAGGAAAAAATGTCGATCACCGAGAGCAGGGACGAATTCAGACAATTGAACGATCAGTGGGAATATCTGCCCAACGTGAAAATAACAAGCAATGCACTGGATGTGACACATACCAATTCCCATGTTTCTGTTGTGTCAGATATGTGGGTAAAGAGCAAGACCGGACTTCCAGTTGATACATTTATTCTGACGCTTAATCCAGGGTTTAAAATTAAATCTTTTGAAAGTAGCAATCATGGTATATCCTATAAAAGGCAGGGGCATTTACTGATTGTAACGCCTGATGTGCCATTTGCAAAAGATGATAGCTTAAATATAAAATTAGCATATAATGGAACCATCGATACGAAAGTTTGCTATCTGGATGTATTGGATGATGATTTGATAAACCGAAGACATATCGGTCCTATCGGCATCGAAAACATGTATGGTTTGATTCGCAGCGATTATGTACTGATGACCCCCGAAACACTGTGGTATCCAAGGGCAGGGGTGACGTTTAATATGAATAACTTTCTCACGAGTGTGCCCGGATTTACATCATTTTCTTTGACTGTGAAAACGAAAAAAGGGCTGACTGCAATTTCACAGGGAAAAGTAATGCAAAATAACAGTACCTGGACGTTTAGTAATGCACAGGATTTAAACGCACTGTCGCTTATAATCGGAGATTATGAGAAGAAGTCCATAACTGTTGATTCTCTTGATATTCACCTTTACCATGCACCGGGGCATGATTATTATACCTCATACTTTCCAAATCTTAAAGATACGCTTGAAGAAGTAATAAAGGACCGGATCAATGATTACGAGAGTAACACCCTGGATCTTTATCTGGCATTTGATCGGATTAATATTGTTGAGGTGCCTGTACAGTTTCAGGTGTTCGACAGGGTTCTGAATGCACCTTACGAAACGGTACAACCTGAAATGTTTCTTTTCCCGGAAAAAGGAGCCAGTTTATCCTCTGCGGACTTTAAGCGCAGACTATATTATGAAAACAGACGAAATACGGAACGCTCAGGCGGAGGGAAACGGCCAATCGAAATTGAAGCTGATGTGTTTCAGGATTTTCTCAGACAAACGTTTTTAACAACGGCTTCCAGTTCTGGCTTTTCTCGTGATGCTTCCGGCCGGCCACAACGCAATTCCTCTTCTTCTCAGTTCAGGATTGATGGTGCAAGCTTTGGAAGTAATCCGTTGTCGGCATTTCCGATGTACTATGATTTTACGACTGCCTTTGAATCAGATGAATATCCAATGTTTAATTCAATTGTATCCACCTATTTACAGCAAGGTTTTTCAATTTCTACATTCCAGCAGTTTACCGGAGGAATGGGGGATGTTGAAAAAGCAAACCTGGCTTTAAAAATGAATTCACTTG
>JBFHER010000439.1:0-1896 GCA_041584055.1 Bacteroidales bacterium | reverse complement strand
CCCTGAATGCTAAGGATATTTTCTCCTTCCTGCAGATAACTCTTTTCGATGTTGAAGAGGCTTGGAGGATCACCGTCATACATGTTTGCTTCATGTAGCGCGCTGGAGGTGCTCAGATAACTCACACTGGTTCCCGCAGCTCCCATATTTACACGCAGTATTTCTGTCCCGTTCAGGTAGGCAATAAATCCATCATCGTAATCAATGTGAAGCAAAAGTTCCTCAATGTTATTGAGATTGCTAATGGTGAATTTCTTGCGGATGTAAACACTCAGGATTGGATTGCTACGACTTCCCAGTACAGTGGCATCATCAGAATCACCATAACCAAATCCACTTGGCCCTTCCTGCCAGGAGGCATCATCGTATGCTGCAGTCATCCATTGTGATGGAATGCTTGCGTCACCAACCTTGTATTTCCATAAATCGCCCTGAGTGATTAGCGTTTCCCACTGGAGCTCGTCGTATTGTTTTCGGTCTTTTCCGGATGCAAACACAAGTAAGTATTGATTCGCTTCAATTGAAAGTTGCGGAAAAGTCCATAAAAATGGATTGTTAACATCGTTGCTTAAACCATAATCCTGAAGATTAACCCTTGCATTCGTTGGATTGTATATTTCTATCCAGGATGAATAATCACCATCTTCATCAGTGATAACATTCACATTGTCCGTTTGCACCTCATTAATCACAAGTGTTTGTGAATGAGTGAAATACGAAACAAGTAAAAACGTTAAAATCCAAAACGCCTTGCCAGTTTTCATCTGAATTGAAGATGTAAGCCGGGGAATTATTAAATGCCCCAAATAAATTTATACCCAATAATGTTCAATTGAACTGAAGCCAACAAACCCTTTCTAAAAATGTTTTAAATAAAGATTTAACCACCCCGGTAGTTTCAGTTCTGAAACGCTAATGTACTAAATAATGCAATACAGTCTTCTGCTTCGCGGTAGTTTTTAATTGGAGGGTGTAGCTAAGCCTTTTGTCGCCGGGTTTAGTGATTGGTAGGAATTGTAAACGAGAATGTGGTTCCCACATCTTTTTTCGACTTGACACTGATGCTGCCTCCCATTACTTCCAGTATCCCCTTCACGATGGCCAGACCTAAACCGGTGCCTGCAGTTTTTATTGTAATTTCCTGGTGTGCCTGCCCAAAGTGTTTAAAAAGCAATGGCAGTTCCTTTTTCTCAATGCCTCTACCGGTGTCGCTGATTTCACATAGCAGTTGGTTCTCTGTTAAATTTGTAATTACATCAATTGAACCTTCATCTGTAAACTTAATAGCATTGTTGATAAGATTCATAAATATTTGTTTCAATCGAAAATCATCAGTGTAAATCAGGCTTGTGTTAGTCTGCTGTTCAAATTTAAAGTTGATCTTTAAGTTGTTATTGCCCACAAATTCATTTTTAGAATAATATCTTTCAATATCAGTCCAAATGGTCTTGAAATCGACGGCACGTTTTGTTACCAGAAATTCTTGTGCCTCAAGCTTAGAAATGTCGAGGATGTCATCGATTAATTTTAACAGTTGATCACTGCTTCTTTTAATTATTTTTAAATAGGTCTGTCGTTCGTCATGCATCAGGTTCGGGTCTTCTATTAGCTCAGTAAACCCAATGATGCCATTCATCGGTGTGCGGATTTCATGGGATATGTTCGCCAGAAATGCCGATTTTAATCGATCAGCAGATTCTGCTTTGGTTTTTGCTTTTTTCAGATTCTTATTTAATCGTTCTAGTCGTCTGTTTTTTACTTTTATCTCGGAATTGGCGATCTTAAGGTTGTTTGCCATGGATTGGAAGTTACTTATCAGCGCACCAAATTCATCATTTTTATCGTGAACGATTGAGGATTGAAGATTGCCTTTGGAAATTTCATCAATTCCGGCAT
>JBFHER010000438.1:0-1914 GCA_041584055.1 Bacteroidales bacterium | reverse complement strand
CATACAGGAGGATGTAACACGAAAGCGACCACTGGGATCAAGGTGTACGATCCTGTGATAAGGACATGTCCGGGAATTTCGACCCGCTGGTGCCACCTCAATGGTATCAAAGTGCTCACAGTTCGGAGAAGCCAGGAAACCACTTTCTTTGCAAACCTTCACTTGCTCAAAAGCAGCATAGGGTTTACTGAATTGTTCCTGAGGGTTTAAATAATCAAAAATCTCAAACATCACGGGTGCTGCGGCAGTCACACCAGTTAACTCAGGGCGCCCTTCCCCATCCGCATTTCCGGCCCAAACCCCCACAACATATTCGGGCGTAACACCCACTGCCCATGCATCCCTGTAACCAAAACTGGTGCCCGTTTTCCAGGCAATTTTGTAGGATGAACTAAAATGCTCCCACCCCGCCTCAGAATCGGGTCGGTTCACTTCTTGCATGGCCATAAAGGTCTGATAAATAGCCGCAGCATTAAAGGGTCTAATTTCCTCTTCATCTTTCACCTGAGTCCTGTATTCCAGATTCTGTTGTTTATAAGCATTGTCCGGATAAGACTTCCCTGCAGCAACATCATTCAGACTCAGCGACATGCCCGCATACACGCGGCAAAGATCCCACAGGGTAACCTCCGCACCCCCCAGAATCAATGTCAGTCCGTAGTGGTCCGGGCTATATGTAATTGTGCTAAAGTTTAAAACCCTGAGAAGGTGATGAAACTTGCTTGTATTGTATTCTTTAAGCATGTGAACAGCCGGCACATTCAGGGATCTCGACAAGGCCTGACTGGCTTTCACAGCACCTTCGTTGCTTAAATTATAATTTTTAGGTGCAAAACCATCCATATAAATGGGTACATCGGGAATCAATGCGTGGGGTAAAAACTCCCCATCATTCATACAAGCGCAATACAACAAAGGTTTTAAAATGCTTCCCGAGCTACGAGGTGCCTGAATGATGTCAACGTCATTGCCGTGATTTTCGTTGTTTTCTGCCGGTGTATTACCAACATAGGCCAAAACCTGAGACGATTTAACATCCAGAACCAGGGCACACATGTTATGTATTTCATTGTTTCTTAACTGCCGGGCATGTTGCTTTACAATTTCATTGCATTGTTTTTGAAGTTGATAATGAATTCCTGTACGAATGGATTCTCCTGCTCTGGAATTTGTGAATCGTGTCAGGAGGTGAGGTGCCATCATTGGCAGTGCATGCGGTTTGACCGGAAGTGCTTCCTGCAAGGCAAGACTGAGCGTCATCGCATCGATTATTCCTTTCTTGTGCATGCCCTGCAGTACACGATTTCGCTTGTTCATTAAAAGTGTCTGATTCTTTCCCGGAAAAATAAGTGCGGGTGCATTTGGAAGCACGGCAAGTGTTGTTGCCTCTGCCCATGAAAGCTGATGGGCTGAGCGACCGAAATAGCGCCAGGAAGCAGCATCAATTCCCACCACATTGCCACCAAAAGGAGCATTGGAAGCATATATCTTAAGAATTTCCTGCTTTGAAAGCGATAGTTCCAAACGCAACGCCAGAACAGATTCTATCAATTTTTCAAAGATGGTTCTGGCCTTTTCACCACGGGAAATACGAACCACCTGCATGGTGATGGTACTGCCGCCACTAACGATTTCTCCAGACCGTAAATTTTGCAGGAGGGCGCGTAGAATGGCTCCTGGATTAACACCAGGATGAAAGTAGAAGTATTGATCCTCAAATAATAGCAGGGCTTTTTCAAAGCGTTCCGGAACAGAATCACACTGAGGAAAACGCCATTGTTCATCCGCACCCAGTCTGGCGCCCATTAATTTTCCTTCCTTTGAGTAAAGTACAGAGCAAGTGGGTGCTTCCAATTTTGGAACAGGCAATAAGAGGAATAGAATAAAACAGATACCAATCCCCACCAACCATTT
>JBFHER010000437.1:0-2023 GCA_041584055.1 Bacteroidales bacterium | reverse complement strand
TTAGGTCGTCGGTGGAAACAGAACTAAACTTTATCCGGATTATTTTTATGAGTGAAACGGAAATGCCATTGGTTTTTGCACTCAACCAAAGCAATAATTGCCTGGCAAAAACAAGCAGGAGTACGACAAATATTATGACAGCATAAAATAGAATCTGATAAATCATTCACAAAAGTAAGAATAATTACATTACAACATTTTTATTACCTTTAAGGAACTGAAAAAAGGGACTGGTATAAAACGGACATTCAATACGCGATCAGACTCAAAAGGATGATGTTTAAACAACCTTTTTTGGTTTTATAGCTTGATTCTTACATCTCAATTCTAATATTTTATCATATGAAACTTATGTACAATGGACGTCATCTGAAAACGATTCCAAAAGAATTTGCTGAAATACCTGAAATTGAACACTACATTGAAGATGAGTTTAACCTAAGATTGGACGAAAAAGAACGCAAGCATTTATCGCAGGCTCTTTTTGAACATCGCACCAGAAAATTTGTGACCAGGCAAAGGCAAAACCCATTGCTGGATGCTTATCTTGGTGATGCAAAAATTGTGGATGCTGTAAAGGTGATAACAACACATGAGAATTATTATGCGATTCGCTTTGATGGTGAAAAGTTATTAAAATGTCCTTATGAAGTGTACCTTGTGGCTCCTTTTCATGGAATTATTCAAAAGGCATAGAGAATCCTTTCTTTGCTTATCTTTGTGGCAAATTTTAAAAAATGTTTGAAAATCATTTTGGAGAGATTGCTTCATTGCTGACAGCTGTTTTCTGGACGGTCACTGCCATGTCGTTTGAGGCTGCTGGTAAGCGGGTTGGCGCATTGTCACTCAATCTGATACGTTTGTTTATTGGATTTACATTCCTGACTATTTATAGTTATTTCTCCAGGGGTTTGATACTTCCCACAGATGCCAATGGGGAACAATGGTTTTGGTTGTTACTTTCTGGTGTGATCGGATTTGTTTTGGGAGATCTTTTTCTTTTTCAGGCTTTTATTTTGATTGGAGCACGGATCTCTATGCTCATTATGTCGCTGGTCCCTCCGCTCACGGCCATCATCGGTTGGATGACCCTTGGAGAAGTGCTCACTGCAAAAGAATTTCTTGGGATGGGCATTACGATGAGTGGCATTGCCATGGTGATGTTTTTAAGAAAGAAACCGCACGTGGAGAAACCAAAGAAAGCCTTTAAGATTTCTGTCACCCTTACAGGCGTTTTGCTTGCATTCGGAGGCGCCGTTGGGCAAGCGGCAGGATTGGTGCTGAGCAAAAAAGGGATGGGAGACTATAATGCATTCGCGGCAACACAAATACGTATCATAGCCGGGATGGTGGGATTCACCATTGTGATAACTGTGGCGAAGCGCTGGGGCAGAGTGATGCAGGGTTTACGAAACGGAACCGCCATGAAGTTCATGACTGTTGGATCTTTGTTTGGTCCTTTTTTAGGCGTGTCATTTTCACTGTTGGCAGTTCAATACATTGAAACAGGCATTGCTGCGACCATCATGTCGATTGTGCCGGTTTTGATCATTGGACCCAGCGTTGTTTTGAAACATGAAAAAGTGAATGTCTGGGAAATTCTGGGTGCCTTGTTATCAGTGGTGGGTGTGGCCTTATTTTTTCTGTAAGCCGACTTTTGAAAATGAAAAAGATTGCCTGAAATGAGGGAGATTGCCAAGGGAAAAATGTTAAATTTGAGGAATTAATTTTCACGATGCGATTTGAAGAGATAATTGGACAAAACGAAATAAAGAAAAAACTTCACCATTTTATAACTGAAGGACGGATTCCCCATGCCTTGCTGTTTGCAGGTCCGGAGGGTTCGGGAAAGTATGCTTTGGCCCTGGCATTTGCCCAACGTATTTGCTGTGAAGCTCCGCTCGGCATGGAGTCTTGTGGTACATGTCCTTCGTGCTTAAAATATAACAAACTGGAACATCCGGATTTGCATTTTGTTTTTCCGGTGGTTAAAGCCGGCAGTACCAAGGCAGTGGCTGATACT
>JBFHER010000436.1:0-2026 GCA_041584055.1 Bacteroidales bacterium | reverse complement strand
GGGAGTATCAAGAGACAATTCAGAGACCTGATACAACCACATCAGACTTATTTAATTAGAATTAAAACCGTTGCATATGAGAGTGCATTACATGCGTTCAGGGACATTCATTCCAAGCAGGCTTACTGCCCTCCTGACAATATCTCCGGTTACTTTTGATAAAAGCAGACGCATCTCCTTTTTGGCAGCATCTTCTTCTTTCAATATCGCAACATCATGATAAAACTGATTGTATTCCTTAACAAGTTCATATATAAAATTGGCTATCAATGCCGGACTGTATATTTCTCCGGCATCCTTAACGACCTGAGGAAAATAGGACAAACGTTTTAAAAGGGCTGTTTCTTTTGCCTCCAAATCAAGATCTTCCGGGACACTGGCCGGCACTTCCACTCCCAGTTCCGAGGCTTTACGTAAAACAGATTGAATGCGCGCGTAGGTATACTGAATAAATGGTCCCGTATTGCCATTGAAATCGATCGATTCTTCCGGATTAAACATCATCCCTTTTTTCGGATCTACTTTGAGCATATAGTATTTCAACGCCCCAAGGGCCACTGTTTCATACACCTTTTCTGCTTCTTCATCCGAGTAGCCATCGAGCTTACCCAGTTCCTGAGAAGTTTCCCGCGCAGTGTCGATCATCTCCTGAACCAGATCATCGGCATCCACAACCGTTCCTTCACGTGACTTCATCTTTCCATGCGGCAACTCAACCATTCCATACGAAAAGTGCACCAAATCCTTTCCCCATTCAAACCCAATTTTATCAAGCAATTTTGACAGCACCTGAAAATGATAAATTTGCTCATTTCCAACCACATATATCATTTTATCAATTGGATAATCGTCGTAACGCAATTTTGCGGTACCAATGTCCTGAGTCATATAAACTGATGTACCATCACTTCTTAAAAGCAATTTCTCATCCAATCCGTCAGCCGTAAGGTCAGCCCAAACAGATCCATCTTCACGTTGATAAAAAACACCTTTTTTCAAGCCTTCAAGGACTTTATCCTTTCCCTCTTTAAATGTCTTCGATTCATAATAAATTTTATCGAAATCAACACCCAGGGCCTTGTAAGTTACATCAAACCCATCATAAACCCATTGGTTCATGGTTTCCCAAAGTGCATAAACTTCAGGAACACCCGCCTCCCACTGTCGAAGCATTTCCCGGGCCTCATCCATCAGGGCAGAAGCAGCAAGCGCTTCTTCCTCCGTCATGCCTCTATCCTTATAAGCCGCCTGCTCCTTTTTATATTCCTGATCAAATTTAACATAATATTTGCCTACAAGATGATCTCCTTTCATCCCGGAAGACGCCGGAGTTTCTCCTTTCCCCCATTTCTGCCATGCAAGCATGGATTTGCAAATATGAATTCCCCGATCATTTACAATGTTCGTTTTAACTACCCTGTTTCCGTTGGCAGTCAAAATCCTGGCAAGTGAATACCCAAGAAGGTTGTTTCTTATATGCCCAAGATGCAGCGGTTTATTCGTATTTGGTGACGAATATTCAACCATTGCGAGTGGTGAATCTTCCGTAACGGCAACAAATCCAAAATTTTCGTCAGCAGCTATTTTATTCAACTCCTTGAGCCACTTTGAATCACCAAGCAGTAAGTTAAGAAATCCTTTTACAACATTGAATCCGGAAACTACACCAGCGTTCATCAGTGCAGTACCCAATTCTTGTGCAAGCGCTTCGGGATTCTTGCGGGCTTGTTTCACAAATGGAAATACAACAATCGTAATATCACCTTCAAATTCCTTTCTTGTTTTTTGAAATTGAATTTGTTTCTCCTGAATTTCAACACCATACAATTCCTGTAGAATGGGTAAGACCTTTACTTTCAATGTATCTTCTATACCTGCCATTTGTGTAAATTTTTCGGATGGCAAAGATAATAAAAGCTGGGGAAAAATGTGCCAATTACAGGCTTTAGTTAAACGATCATCACTTGTTGAAAAAGCGATGAAGGAAATCCATCACATCAAAGGTAAAAAACTAAGCTTCCTGACG
>JBFHER010000435.1:0-2059 GCA_041584055.1 Bacteroidales bacterium | reverse complement strand
TTTACCAATATATTTACAATACCAGCACAAGCATCAAAGGAGAAGCCAGCACTCTCACTGCTATTGCTCCCAATCAATATACATTCGACTTACCGGGAAAAAGCATCAGCTTTTTTAAGATTCACCTCACCGAAGAACGTACACCAGACAATCTTAGCGTTAGCACCGAGGCAGTGGATTTTGGAGCAACTGCACTTACAGATGCAGGTTTAAATCCCTCCCAGGTGACATTCAATGTTGAAGCACCTACAACGGCTGTCACCCTGACGCTTTCCGGAGCCAATGCCAGCGCGTTCTCACTGGATGGCCTGAGCACCATCGAGGCACAACCCTTGATCTGGGAACACCCCATTGATGTCTTTTTTAATCCTGATCATAGCGGCATGTACAATGCAGTGCTGACCATAAGTTCGGGTTCCAATAGCAAAACTATTTTGTTAACCGGAGAAGCCTATGCGTCTGAAATTGTAAATCTTCCATTTTTGGAAGAATTTCCAAATTTAGTCCCCAGTTCGGTTTCACTTACCAATGAAGACATCAATAACTACAGCACCTACAAGGGATGGCAGGTTAAAAACGGATTCTCAAGCGGCGCAGAACGGATGACCGTAATCAATGATGGCATCACAGATATTGGCTATTTTTTGAGCCCTAAGATTGTTTTTGAAGGGCCATGCGAGATTCGTTTTTTTGCACGGATGAAGTTAAACGACATGGGATCTACAGGCACTGAGAAATCGGCCAACAACAAACTTAGAAACATGTATGCAGTGATCGGATCTGATACCATTTACGATCATCACAAAGCCGGCATGATCTATTTCCAGAACTATAATGAATGGAAATGTACCTACTCGTTTGAAGGGACTGAACGCATTAAATTTTTTGCCATCACAAAAGATGAAGGCGTTTGGGCTGATGTGGTTGACGGCATGACCTTTGGGGCGAAGACTTCGGGCATCAAAGTTCAAAGCACAACACTTCCAACCTTGAATATTGCTTATGGTCACACCTTTTATCTTGGAAGTTTTGAACGAAACAAAAGCCATCACACCTCATTTGATTTAAAAGGGTGGAATTTAAGCAGTGGTGTGGTTTTCACGCAGGATGTATTGAACAAGGCCAGACTGCAAACCCTGACTTACAGCCCCACAAGTGGGACGATTCAGGAAGGAGTTCCTGTGATCATAAATACATTGGATCTGGAACCGGGCAGTTATACCGAGAAAATATTATTAAATAGCACTGGTACTGATTTTAAAGAACGGACCATTTGGCTTACCTTCGACGTGGATGAGGTTGACGGGATTCAAACCCGGTCATACATGCACAAGGTTTATGGGAGAAATGGTCAGTTGGTGATTGAATCCTCGCATATGTCTAATGCAAGCATTTACACATTAAAAGGATCATTGATTAAACGACTAAATAATATAAGTACAGCCACCGTTTCTTTACCAAAAGGGTTTTATCTGGTAGAGGTAGGCAATGAAATGCATAAAATTATACTATAAGATCGATAAATTTCAGAACTATGAAGCACACAAAAAAAACACGTCTGACTTTATTTGCACTTGTTATCACTCTTTTTGGAACAGGAACAGCACAAGAATGGAAAGACATCACCATTCTACAACAAAACAGAAAGAAAGCCAGTGAGATCATTGTGCCGGCCACCGATAAGAAGGAAGCCATCACTTCAAGAATAGAAGACTCTGACTTTTATCAATCCCTCAATGGCAAATGGAAATTTAATTATGCTGAAGGCCCCAATGAAAGGCCTGTTGATTTTTATAAAACAGATTATGACGTTTCAGGATGGAATGAGATTGCAGTTCCAGGCAACTGGGAAATTCAAGGGTACGGCATGCCCATGTACCTGAATCATCCTTTTGATTTTTCGCCACGAAAACGTCCTACTCCTCCTGTGGTCAATTTCATCCCTACGGATAAAAATCCGATTGGATCCTATCGCAGAAATTTCACCACTCCTGACGAATGGCAGAACAGAGAGGTGATTTTGCACTTTGGGGCAGTTAAATCTGCTTTTTATCTTTGG
>JBFHER010000434.1:0-2081 GCA_041584055.1 Bacteroidales bacterium | reverse complement strand
GTGATTCTCTATGTGTTTTTTTGTATTTTGAATAGATGCACTACCGAAAGTCATCAGAAAAAACCGCTTAAATATTTACAAGCCATGCTCTCTTGCCTGCTTACTTGACTTAACAGGATTCCATGGATCCTTATAGGATGAATAACCAAACATTTCCATTGCGTATGCAAAAGTTCTGACAGTACGCATAAAAACGCCAACGTAGAAAAACATCAATGGGAGGTAAACCCAAAGGCGCCATTCAGTGTGCTTGCGTTCTGAAAAAGCCATGGCAACACCAAACTGCACAAAGTTTTTAATGATGTAAAGAAACATTTTTGCGAAGAAAATCTGCCAGAAGACCTCAATATTTGTAACAATCAGGGAAATGATGTAAAAAAACCACAAATAGTCCATCACAAGATTAAAGAAGATGTTTTCGAAGCTTGCAAAGAAGTTTAGGAAATTAAAGTTACCCTGAGGCAACAGGAGATCCACATGTTTACGAAGCCGGAAACGCACCAGTGACTTACTCCAGCGCAGCCTCTGTTTTGTAAGTTTCCAGGGTGTATTTGGCACACTGGTTAAACACACGGCTTTATCAGCAAAGGCAATTTTAAACCCACGTTTCCGAATCTTCACCGTGATGTCGCCATCCAATCCGGGGCCGATATCCCATCCCCCCAGCGACATTACTACCTCCCGATCAAAAGCACCAAATGCCCCGGACACCACTTTGTAAATACCCAGAAAAGACGTGACGATGCGCCCCACAGATATTGTAAACAAGTATTCGAGGGCCTGACATGAGGTAAGGATGTTTTCTTTGCTGTTTCGCACCTTTACATTTCCACCGACAGCCTTTACTTTGCTGTCAAGATAAAACGGAATCAGAATTTCCTCGATGGCACTTCTATCCATGCTGCAGTCAGCATCAAGATGAACAATGTATTTTCCTTTTGTATAACGCAGTCCGAAATTTGCTGCACTGGCCTTTCCTCCCCGCTGATTATTACGGAGGTACATATCGATCATGCCCTGATCATAGAGGTTGCTGCAAATCATTGGCGTATTATCACTGGAACCATCATCGATGATTATCAGTTCGAAATTTTGCCAGGTCTGTTCCCGCAGGCTTTTTACCAGCTTATAAATGTGTTTCCCTTCATTTTTACCGGGAACGATAATTGAAATCAAAGGATTATCCAGGTGCAGCTTATTTCGAGCCATCTCGTGGGCCTTTTTGCGCTGTTTCCCATTGAGCACAAATACCAGCAACACGCCGATCTCAAATAAAATATAACGGGGAACCTCAAGGAAAAAGAAGTACCAGAACAACTTCACAATCCTTTCCGGACCCATGTTGAACCAATACTGGAAGAAGTTTTCCCATACCTGAATCATGATTCACTGCTTAGGATATCATTGATGATTGATTGCTGAGTGTCTTCCGCCTCAATCTCATGCACCTTATAGAAGGTGCTCACATCTCCCGAACCACCTGTGGTTGTCTCGATAAGTTTTGTGATTGTCTGTTGGCTCTCTTCCAACTGCTTGGTCACCTTAAAATCAAATTCATCAGGAACGATCAGCAAAAATGTATTGTTCTTAAACGAAAAGATGGTGGAAGGTACAGAGGATTTCAGAATAATATCAGAAATGTCGTACAAAATCTTATTTAGCAACTGTTTTCCCAATACGTTTTGGTTCATAAATTTCAAGCCAATGGAACCTACAATTGTACATGAACTAAAGCGTTGTGTCCGGTCAATCTCAAACTGAAGGTAAGTAGAGAATATTTTATATGGTATAAAGCCGGGAAAGAAAATCTCATCTTTCAGGGATGGTGCACTGATCCCTGTTTTTGCAATCTCATTTCCCAGATCGGTCAGCTTGAAGGATTGTATATCGTAAGGGATCAGGTTATCAACCGGATTGTGACTTTTACAATTAAAACAATAGGATTCCATTTCCGGCTCCTGGAAGAAATGCTTGCAATCCTGACATTCATAGGCCAGAGAAGGCTTATCATAATCCACTCCAATGTGACGCAATAGTTTTTTACATTTGGGACAAATCATATTGTTATCCACCATAAAATC
>JBFHER010000433.1:0-2115 GCA_041584055.1 Bacteroidales bacterium | reverse complement strand
GATGGCGGATAACTGCGCTAAAAAAATGGACGGTTTTCTGTACGAATAATTCTTTGCCTTTTTGAGCTCTTCAATGAGGTATGCCTTATCTATCTGAAGTAAATTACAAAATGTAAGTGTGTCAAATGCCTTTACGTCACGTGGGATGACCATAACGTCATATCCTGCCTTGTTGTAAACCAAAAGTTTGTTGTTACGATCAATGATTTTTCCACGTGAAGGGAATAATGTTTCCTGTCTTAAAACATTGTTGTCGGCAGAGAGTTTTGCCGACTCATCAATGACCTGCAGGTAAAAAAGCTTTGACAAAAAAATAATGGATAGTAGTAAAATGATACCGCCAATCACATATTTTCTGGTATTAAATTCCCTGGAACTATTCACTTGTCAGACTTTTTTTGCGAGAGGTTGATTGGCTTAGCACAATCAAAACCAGGGTGAAAGCAGAACTGCTTACTGCCTTTAATAAAGTGTTGTCCAGGTGATTAAAGGAGAAAGCTTCAACAAAAAACAAAAATAAATGATGACAAAACACAAGCAAAACACTGTACCTCAGAAACCAGGACCATCCATACGCTGCCACAGAAGGGGCTGACCCCGGTTCATAGCCATCCCTTGGTTCCAGAATTGAAAGAACGATGTTGCGCATAAATCCCAGGAATACCGTTGCGGATACATGAACCCCCGGTGTGAACGAAAAAAGATCAATGCACATGCCTGTAAAGAACGCCAATAACAATACTGCCCATTGTGGCAATTCAAAAGGGAGGATTAAAATAAACAGGATGTACAGATAGGGATTGATGTAGCCAAGATATTCAATTCGGTTTAGAATCAATACCTGTAAAAGCACTAAAAATGTCAGGTTTATGCCATATTTTATGATCGTTCTAATCATTTGTTTCCTCTTCTGATAATTGAAGGCGTTCGTCCTTATGTTTCATGCTTATCACATAAACGGAAGAAACCGTTTTAAAGTTTGTTGCCAGGTTAATTTCAATGTTATAAAAATCTTCATCCGGATCCGATGTGAAATGACTCACAGTTCCTACCGGTATTCCTTCCGGGAAAGTTGCACTGAAGCCTGTTGTGACGATAGAATCGTTGATATGTATTGGTACGTGTTTCTCTATGGCGTTTAACTGTGCTGTTTGATGATGTAAACCATCCCAGGACAGGGAACCAAAATAATTTGAGTTTGCAAATTTACTGCTGACCCGGTAATTGTGATTGATGATAGGCATTACGACAGAAAAATGCTGACTGGTGGCTTTAATTACACCTACAACGCCTTTGTTGGAGATCACACCCATGCCTGCCTTGATGCTGTCCTTTTCCCCAGCATTTATAATGGCATAGTTCGACCTGTTTGAGACACTGATGTTTACAACTTTGGCGGGGATAAAGGAATAGTCGTTGAGTGAGTCCGGTTGAACAGGGATTGGAAATGTATCGGCTTGGGCAATGTTGGATAAAACTGCTTTTAAACGTGCATTTTCGGCTTGCAATAATTCGTTTTCACGCTTCAGATCAAAATATTCGCTGATATTGCTGACTTGCGACTGCAGCCCGCCAGACACACCTGAGGATAAATTAAAGAACGAAGCACTCTGATACGCATTGTGATTGATCAGAAATAAAAATGCGAAACCTTCAAGAAGAAAAAAAAGGAAAAAATTCTGATGTTTTAAAATAAAACGTATTAGGTTTCGCATAATGGTTAAGATTAAATCAAGAGAGATCCGGTTTTAGTCCGGATTTCTCTTTATAATTTTAACGCAGCAGGAACTGGAATTTATCAACATTTTTCAACGCGATACCGGTTCCCCTGGCTACAGCATGTAAGGGGTCGTCTGCAATGTTAACGGGGATGTTGATTTTATCTCCCAGGCGTTTGTTGAGCCCGCGCAAAAGTGCACCACCTCCAGCCAGGAAAATACCGTTTTTAACAATGTCACTATATAATTCAGGTGGTGTTTGTTCCAAAGCACTTAATACAGCTGATTCAACCTTTGAAAGTGTCTTCTCCAAACAATGTGCAATTTCCTGATATGAAACAGGTACCTCCATTGGCAAAGCTGTCATGGCATTTGGACCGCGAACAATGTAATCCTG
>JBFHER010000432.1:0-2129 GCA_041584055.1 Bacteroidales bacterium | reverse complement strand
GGACAGAATGATTTCCTCTACGACCACCTGTATTTTGGTCGATTCGAAAACCCCATGAACACAAATTCAGTGCTTAGCCAGCAGTTGAGCATCAATGGTGGCGGATTTGTTAACTTCATGCCATTTGCATACAGTACAAGCTGGGTGAGCACCCTCAATCTTACGGCCAAAGTACCAAAAGTTCCCGGATTTTTCTACGCCAGCATTGGCACATATCAGGGCATGCAGAACGAGAGCTGGAACATCAATGGCCACATCATCAATCCGGGTTATTTCGTCTCTGAAGGTGGTTGGGCACTGGGACTTGGACCTTTAAAGATCTACCTGCCAATCTGGGGCGGTTACATGGATGGCTTCGCAGATAATTACCTGCAAAAAATCCGCTTCTCAATTAGGCTTGAAGATGCCATGCATTTCAGGAAAATGATGGGAGACTTGTTTTAAGTCACGGATGAGCTGCCCTTACAGGGCGCTTCTTCTCATGCGTGTAATATCCTCAGGCTTTGCCTGAGGATGATATAATCTGCCTTTTCAAGGCGAAGATCATTATCTACAGCCCCCTGCGCCCTGAAAGGGCAACTCAATTCACACCCAGGAAACGCCTGGGCCAATCCAAAGAAACGCCAGGAGAAAGCACTTCGCACGAAATACAGAAGAAGTCCTGCGCCCTGAAAGGGCAGCTCAATTCACACCCAAAAGATTTCTTCCAAAATCAATCCCGCCATAAAAACTGCTCATCGTACTTTACGTCATATTCTTTCAAAAATTTCAAATACTCTTCCCGAAAATTCGTGGCTTTATGATGCCCCTCCTGATTTTTAATATACCGTTTTGTTCTTTCAACCACAGACTGGCTGACAGAGAAGCCGCCATAGCCACCCTGCCAGGCAAAACGTTGATAGTGTTTTCCACGCCCTTTGAGCCAGCGACTGCTGTGACGCTTTATTTCCTCAGTTATTTTTGAGAGCGCTATGTTTTTTGACATTATAAAAAGGAGATGAACATGATTCTCCACACCATTTATAATGATTGGAATAGATGCATTGTCTTTAATAATGGCACCTATATAAGCAAAAAGGTCTTCGAAGTCGGTTTTTAGCAGATTTACGCTGGTGCTTTTCGTATGAAAAACAAGGTGTATATAAAGTTTAGATAAAGATTGTGACATCCGTTTGATTTTTGAATACAATTTATGACGTAAAGAGTACACAAAAAAGTACGCAAAGGAATAATGTCACAATGAAATTAAAAACCAGGAAGAGAGTGCCGCAAGCAGTTAAGAGTTAATAGCTGCCCTTACAGGGCACCATAGACTGATAACTGCAAACGAAACATAAAGTTATACTCGAACCTTGATTACCAACTTTTTAACGGGAACTGAGGTTTCCTGTTTCACGCCAGGCCGGTGGATGTCCGTTGGAAAATAAATGGCAAACATGCCCGCTTCCATCTTTGTGTAAGACACCTCAACGTTATAAAAAACAAGGTCTCGTTCCGCATCATAGGGAATGGATGGCACCTGCCCTTCCAAGGGTGCATATCCGATCTTTTCGGAGCCCGAAATAAGGTATTGAATGTCGATATACTTCTCATGTGCTTCAGGCTTGCATTCCGATTCTTCTTTAGAATCATACTCACTTATCAACGCAAACACCCCCTCCTCAATGTCGTATCTCCCTGGTGCCAGTGCTTTCAGATCGGTGGTACCAATGTATTTCAATCCGGCAGCCAGTCGTTTTCCCAGTCCGGCATATAAGCCCGCATTTTCAATTTTATCTGCAATCATTTTTTTGTGTATTATTAATTTTATAAAACGCTCCCCCAAAGTTAAGATCTTTTTTGGGAATTTACCTTTTTATGAGAGGCAATGGGAAATTAGTAAGAGACGAGATGTGAGCATCCAATGAAGTGATGAACATGCATCTTGTGAACATCGTTTCTTCCTAAAGATTATCCCTCTGTTGGCGCGGATATTCATCCATGCTATTGCCACCTTCGCTAGCGCGGATTTGCAATCCATGCGTTCTACTTCGAGTATGTTCCGACGTGCGGCCGGGGATCGATCATGCTATTTGTTAAATAAATACCACGCGATGCAATCGCGCGGCAGCAAGGGCTACCATGATGTC
>JBFHER010000431.1:0-2161 GCA_041584055.1 Bacteroidales bacterium | reverse complement strand
GCAATACCTACGTAAAATTGCAGGCATTATTCTTCTCGCATCAACCCTCATATGGATTTTAGGATACTTTCCACAAAATGATGCACTGTTAGCACCTTTGAACGCCGAAATTGAAAAAACGGAAGCAGATTATGCAGAACGTATAGAAGCTGCCGCAAGCGTTGATGAAAAGGTTGCACTGGAGCAGGAAAGAGATCAGGTGCTGCAACCCATGGAAAGCAATCTTGCCCTGGTGATTCAATCCAATTCATATTTGGGAAAATTAGGCAAGGGTATTGAACCAATTATAGCCCCACTTGGTTTTAACTGGAAGACCGGCATCAGTTTGTTGTGTGGAATTCCGGCAAAGGAGATCATTGTAAGTTCATTGTCTGTGTTATATGTAGACAATGAAGCAGGTCCTTTAGGATATCAGATGCAACAACCGATAACGGATGGCGACCGGGTTTCAAAAGGTCTGGATAAGGTGAGTGGGTTTGCTTTACTGATATTTATCCTGCTTTATTTTCCCTGCTTTGCAACCTTAATTGCCATCAAAAATGAATCAGGGAGTTGGAAATGGCCAATATTTACAATGTTATATACCACAGCATTGGCATGGATCCTGGCTTTTATTATTAACACAGTGGGACGACTATTTTTATGACAACACAGGAATACATTATTATATTGATTGGAATAATCACGCTGGTTATTACAGGAAAAAGAATCCTCAAACTATTTGAGAAAAAGAGTTCGCCTTGTGGAGGCTGTACAGGTTGCGATGTAAAAAACAGTTATCATAAAAGCTGTGGTGAAAAGGACCTTCCAAAAAACATATTGGGTTGATATCTTGTTTAAAAAACAAATTGAATTAAAATAATTAGCAACTTTGGTTCGTTAAATTTGTTGAGTTTTTGGTAAACTGTTGAAATATATAAAATACAAGTATTATGGCTATAGAAGTAAATGACAACAATTTTGAGGAGTTAATAATAAATTCAGACAAACCGGCATTGGTTGATTTTTGGGCTGAATGGTGCGGACCATGTCGCATGATTACTCCGATTGTTGAGGAACTGACCGAAGATTATGCCGGCAAAGCCGTTATCGCGAAGTTAAACGTGGATGAAAGTCCGGAAATTTGTTCTAAGTATGGAATCAGAAACATCCCTACCATTCTATTCTTCAAAGGTGGTGAAGTTGCTGATAAGCAGGTTGGCGCTGTTCCTAAAAATGTATTAGCTCAGAAAATTGATTCAATTCTTTAATCATTTTCAAAAAAGATAGATAAAAGGACATCCGCCGGGGTGTCCTTTTTTTATATATTTACCCAGCCAGAAACACCAGCAAGATTATACAGATGATCAAACGGCCAAAAATAATAGTCTCAGTCATTAATGATCTTTCCACTGATCAACGTGTGGATAAGGTTTGCAGGGTGCTTCATCAGCATTTTGGTGAGGTATTGCTCGTGGGACGTCTGCTTAAGAACAGTCTGCCGCTGAATAGAGACTATCGCACGCACAGGATGAAGCTGCTATTTACGAATGGCCCATTATTTTATGCAGAATACAATATTCGCCTTCTTTTTTTTCTGCTGTTTCACAAATCACATCTACTGGTATCCAACGACTTAGACACACTTCTGCCCAATTTTATCGTTTCAAGATTTGGAAGTCGAAAACTGGTATATGATTCGCATGAATATTTCCTTGGGATGCCAGAATTATCAGGACGTACCAGGGTTCAAAAGGTTTGGCGAGGAATTGAGAGACGTATTTTTCCTAAGCTAACAACAATCATCACAGTTAATCAATCCATTGCCGATTTATATGAAAAAGAATATGGACAAAAATTAAATGTCATCAGAAATGTTTCACCCAGATTGTCCGAAGCAACAGTTCTAAACAGAGCGCAATTGGGATTGCCAATAGACGCAAGCATTTTTATTCTGCAAGGAGCTGGTATTAACATGCATCGTGGCGCAGAAGAGGCCATCGAAGCAATGCAGTATGTCGACGATGCTGTTTTATTAATAATCGGCTCAGGAGATTTATTTGCAAGTCTGCCAGAGCTGGTTGTCAAATTCAACCTTGAAAACAAGGTGATTATTAAAGGAAGAATGCCTTATGCGGAGATGATGCAGTACACTATGAACTCCGATGTGGGCCTGAGTCTT
>JBFHER010000430.1:0-2173 GCA_041584055.1 Bacteroidales bacterium | reverse complement strand
TCCAGCCACTCCTTGTCGTTAAATTTAGCATAGAGTTGCCTGTATTCAATGCTTGTTTTGTCTTCAACGGCTTTGAGGGCTTTCAGTGTTTGTTGTGCTTCATATCCCCTTTCAATTTTTTCGCAATATGATATGATCCCTTGTTCAGGATTGCCGTGGATAAGATCCTTAATGCCGGGTACAAAGGTATTGAAGTCGCCAAAAGCAAGGTATGAGAGCATGCCAGGAATGGGCGTCTCTATTTTAAATACGAATTTATCATTATCACTTAAGTCGTTGTGATCCGTTTTGGTAAGGATGCCAAAAGCAATTAAGGGTGCTTTTTCAGAGCCGGTATAAAGTCCTTCTGCAGCTGCCATTTTCATGGGTTGATTAACGCAAATTGATTTTGCGCTGTAGTCACCTGATCCTACCAGGTAAAGGGACGAAATAAAGCCAAAAACTGCGGCAATTAAGATGCTCTTCTTGGCCATTTCCATATCCCTCTTTTTAAGAAGGAACCAGGCACTGATGGCAATCACCACAAGGCTTGCAAGTACAAAACCAGAAGCTGTTGTATGTGCGAAGGTGCTTATGGATTGATCTGAAAGAAGCACATCCCAGAAGTTGGTCATTTCGTGACGCGCTGTCTCCGGATTAAACCACATGCCAACAGGCTTTTGCATCCATCCATTGGCCACCAGAATCCAAAGTGCCGAAAGGTTGGCGCCAATGGCGGTAAGCCAGGTGGAGAGAAGGTGTACTTTTTTACTCACCTTGTTCCAACCAAAAAACATGATGGCAATAAACGTCGACTCCATGAAAAAGGCCATTATGCCTTCGATGGCCAGGGGTGCGCCGAAGATGTCGCCCACAAACCAGGAATAGTTCGACCAGTTGGTGCCAAATTCGAATTCAAGAATGATCCCTGTGGCAACGCCGATGGCGAAGTTAATTCCAAAGACAGTCATCCAGAATTTTGTAATACGTTTCCATTCCGGGTTCCCGGTTTTTACATAAATGGTCTCCATAAATGCCAGAATAAATGTTATTCCCAGCGTTAATGGAACAAAAAGCCAGTGATAAATGGCTGTCATTGCAAATTGTGCTCTTGACCAGTTGACGAGTCCCAAATCAAAATTTTCTAACATAAGTTATCTGTTTTGTTGCGTTATTTCATTAATCACATGATTCGATTTGTCCGCATCATTATCAAAATTTGAATTCAGAAAATTTGAAAAAAAGAAAACCTTCAGAATTACAAACATGATGAACAATTTAATAAGTATGATTGCCCATAACGTTTTGCCACTTTTCGTCATGTTTTTGAAGCCTTCAAGGTAGAAGGTGAAGATGCGTTGTAATATTGATGTTTTGTTCTGCAAAAGGGTTTGAACTAAAAAATTAAGACATTAAAAGTCGCAAATCACATTGATTTAAACAAGCAAATGCTTAATAAAAATTAAATTTTTATTTGTTCTGAGCTGTGGTGGTGCTCAATTGTCAGTGAACATATGATGATATCATCAAAATCAGTAATTAACAGAAATATCCAATGTAATGCAGCTTGGAATACAAAAAGTATTATTTTTGGATCTCAATTAAAAAAATCAGCAATAATGAAGTTTGATCCCACTCAATATAAACTGGAATCCTTGTGTTGTGGAACCGTGTTTGAAGACACAAATTGGAACCTGAATTGCCCCCACAATGAAAAACCTGCACTGATCAGGGCTATTTATTCAAAAAAGCAGCTTCAGGTAAGAAATGAATTGCCAGGCTTATACCAGTTTTCTGATTGGTTACCCATTGAGCGTGTGCTGGAAGGTGCTGGTTCTCCGGTTACTTACAAAAGCAAAGCATTGGGCAGGGAGTTGGGATTATCTAACCTATACATTACCTTCAGTGGTTACTGGCCTGAAATGGGGGGCGAGATGCTGACAGGTTCATTTAAAGAATGTGAAGCCTATTCTGTGTGTGCCAGGAAAAATAACATGGAAGGTGTTATGGTGGTGGCTTCTGCGGGAAATACCGCCAGGGCCTTTGCCCGCGTCTGTAGCGAGAATAAAATTCCTTTGTTACTGGTTGTTCCGGAAGACAATCTGAATGCCCTGTGGTTTGATCAGGAGATTGATGCGTGTGTTCGCTTAATTTCAACGGAGAAAGGGAGCGATTATACAGATGCCATCAATTT
>JBFHER010000429.1:0-2212 GCA_041584055.1 Bacteroidales bacterium | reverse complement strand
GACCTTAATCAGATCAGCCAGATGACCATCAAAGTCACCGCTGTAAGAGCTGATGGGCGCGAGAGCGACGAGGGGGCTACGGTAGTACGGTTGCTCCCTTGATTTACATAAATCGGATGAAATAAAAATGCGTATTTAAAAATTAGAACGATGCGAAAAAGTAGCAATATTCTAAGGGCGCTCATAGGCGCTACAATCATCATTGTCAGCATTTCCGGATGCAAAAAAACGGAGGTTCCCGCCTACCTTAAAGGTTACGAAGAAACCTACGGCGAAAATCCAAGAAGTGCTGCTTTAGAGTGGTTTAAAGAGGCCGAATTTGGCATGTTTATCCATTATGGCTTGTACAGCTTAACAGAAGGATACTGGGGCGAGGTGCACGCTAAACCAGCCGAATGGGTGCAGCTAAGGGCTTTGATCAGGCCGGCTGAATACGCAAAACTGGCGGAGCAATTCACGGCTGAAAATTTTGATGCCGACTTCATTACAGATTTGGCCGTGGATGCTGGCATGAAATACATAAATATTACCACCCGCCACCATGATGGTTTTTGCCTTTGGGACTCGGAATACACTGATTTTAAAAGTACCAAAAGTGCTGCAAAACGCGATCTTGTTGCGGAGTTGGCTGAGCAATGTCAAAAAAAAGGACTGGGTTTATTTTTCTACTATTCGCACGGACGCGACTGGAAACATCCGCACGCTCCTAATCGCGATGAGTGGGGAGGAAATCCAAGACCTGCTTATGAACCACCGGAAGAATCCTATAAATATGGTGATGAACACGATTTGAATCTGTATGTGGAGTACATGAAAAACCAGATCACTGAACTTTTAACAAATTATGGTCCAATAGCTGGAATTTGGCTCGATGGCGCTGCTGTTCCAAATTCACGGCCCGATGCCAATGAAAGGTTCAAATTACAGGAGCTTTACGATCACATCCATTCCTTACAGCCCCAGGTACTGGTTTCCTATAAACAAGGAATCCTGGGAACCGAAGATTTCAAAGCACCTGAACGCCATTTTAATGGAGCATCGGATGTGCCTTTGGAGATTTGCAACACCATGCAACCGAATGCCTGGGGATACGACAGGGACAATGATGTAGGGCATAAAACACACGATGAAGTGATGGAAATGCTTGCACACACAAAAGAACTAAAAGCAAACTTATTACTAAACATTGGCCCCTTGCCCGATGGTTCGGTTTTCCCCGATGATATTACAACGTTGAGGGAAGTAGGAAAACACTTGAAAAGGCAATGAATATTTAAATAAAAAAGAATGAACAAACGATTTCTTATATTTTTGGCAATAGCCCTGTTTTTGGTAAAAGGAGATCCATTAGCAGCACAAAATTCTAATCTCGACTGGACAGAAAAAATTCAGCTCTATGGGCATGGATATAGCGTGCCAAATGATTTTACCGACGGTGAATATGAGAAGCTCGCAAATATGTTTAAAATTTTTACCGTTGAAAAAAGACATGCCTACAATAGTTATGGTGGTAGTCCAAGTACAGAACGTGCGACCATAGGCACCGCTGCAAAAATTAAAGCAGTCAATCCTGAAGTTAAAGTTCTGTTGTATTGGAATGCGGTAATGAATTATGAAGGCCTTTATGAATACAATATTGAATTCGCAGCACATCCGGAGTGGGTGCACAGCATCTGGCCAACAGGCTACGAGATTTATAACCTTGAAAACATCGACTGCCAGAACTGGTGGGTAAATTCCGTATGTGAAATCATTGCCGAAGGAAACCTGGACGGGGTGTTTTTTGATGCGGGTCCAAAGGTCAATGCTTCCGACTTATCAGAGGCCTATTTTGCGGCAGTCGACAGGGTGAGAGATAGCATTGGAGATGATAAAATTATACTATACAATGGGTATCGGGTAAATGCCGAAAACAGCATGCAAGCAGGGCCTGACTATATTGAACACCACAGCGGTGTTTTTATCGAATTCTTTCTTCACGATCCCTTAGATACAAAGGAGGAGGCCGCCTTGCTTTTTGACAATCTCATTGATGCGTATGAGGATGGTAAAATGATAGTACCGCGCAGTACACCATCTCACTTTTTACCGGGGGCAGAAGACCCATTTCTTTTCACATTTGCTTCTTTCTTGTTGTTTTATGGCCCCAACTCTTACTACTTATATAACCAAAATGGTTATGATAAAAATGATGGCATGTTTGACTATTATG
>JBFHER010000428.1:0-2286 GCA_041584055.1 Bacteroidales bacterium | reverse complement strand
TGAAGGATCAGGTGATCCACTTCCTGGGGTGAATATTTTCATTGAAGGAACAAGTATTGGGTCAGCATCAAATGTTGAAGGTGAGTTTATCATTCATCAAATTCCTGCCGGAGCGTACAATTTGATCACCAAGTATATTGGTTATAGAGAGCAATCCGTGCCCATAACCGTTGTGGCCGGTGAAAAACTGGAGATTGATTTTAAATTGAGCTTTGCGGCAATTGAAGGCAAAGAATTTGTGGTAACTGCTCAGGCATCAGGACAGATGGGGGCGATCAACCAGCAGCTGGCTTCTAATACAATCAAAAATGTTGTGTCCGCCGACAGAATACAGGACGTGCCGGATGTTAATGCTGCCGAGTCAGTGTCAAGGCTCCCCGGGATGTCGCTCATAAGAAGTGGTGGTGAAGGACAAAAGGTTGCAGTGCGTGGCCTGTCCCCAAAATACAATGTGATGATGGTGAATGGTGTGAGAATGCAGTCAACCGACCGGGATGACCGCAGTGTGGATTTGAACATGATTTCACCAAATATTCTTAGTGGGATTGAAGTAACAAAGGCTTTGACTGCAGATATGGATGCAGATGCTGTTGGTGGTACGGTCAACCTTAAAACGGGAAAGGCAGCAGCGGATTTTAAAGGTAACTTTTCACTGCAAGGTGGCTATAGTTCGCTGTCAAATACCTATGACAACTATAAGGCAACAGGTTTTATTAGCAATCGTTTTTTTAATGATAAGCTTGGGCTTCAGATTTCCGGTTACATGGATCATTTTGACAGAAGTTCAGATGTGTTAAGTGCCGGCTATGCCTTAAATGAAGAAGCTGTTGTGGAAGATGGTTTCATTCCTGTCGACCTCAGCCGGGTGACCATAAACAGTAGGGCTACAGACAGAGAAAGACAAGGTGGTTCTTTGGTTTTTGACTACCAGTTTGCAAAGGGCTCATTAATCATGAATAATTTCATTAGTAATGTCTCTCAACGGCAAACCACCCAGCAAAATAGTTTTGCACTTGTTGGGAATCAATGGACAGCCACAACAAGCGATAGCGAAAAGAGCAATAATACAGTAATTAGCAATGCACTTCAGGGAGAATTTGACTTTAATGTTTTCAGCATGGATTTCTCCGTGTCAAATTCAATATCAAAACAGTATGCTCCTGGCAATACAAGCATGAATTTTGGTATTCAGCAAAGTGCATCCGGTTTTTCAACGCCGAGCCTGGAGTATCCAGAAACGGCAACTCCAGAAGAGTTTTTAAAAGCAGCGGTGGTTGTTGATGATGTTAATTCAATAAGGGCAACAAGGTTTCAAACTTTAAATCGTGATGTGACTGAGCAGGCCCAGGAGGCCATGCTTAATTTTAATGTGCCATTTACAATTTCAAAAAGCATATCGGGGAATTTAAAGCTTGGAGGTAAATATGTTCGTAATTCCAGAGATAATGATGAAACACAGAATCAAACTGACCCGGACAGGGATTTACAGGGCGAAGAATTTGTTCGCATGGTGAAAGATTCATTGTGGAGAGATCTGGGGCTGGAGAACGAAGATTTGAGTCTTGGTATTAGATCTTACTTCTTTGAAGATCCTGATTATGATGTTGGTAATTTTCTCGATGGGGATGCTGGAATCAGTGATTTCTGGTTAAAAGGGGATATCTCCAGGATGCATCAATATACAAATTTGGCCAAAGAGAATGGTTACTATGTAATTGATCTAAGACAGTCCTCACAGTATGATTATGATTACACAAGAAACCTTATGGCATTTTATGCTTCAGCCGAAGTGAATATTGGCAAATATGTAACCCTTTTCCCCGGAATACGTTATGAAAACTTCGCCATCGAGTACAATGCATTTTCTACAGAAAAATACGGTCCATTGTTGCAAGATTTTAGAAATGAACCCATACACTCCGATGATAATAAGGGTGAAAACTGGTTTCCACAAATGCAGGTCCGTGTGAAACCAACAAGTTGGTTAGACATTCGCCTGGCCAGCACCAAAAGTATAATTTATGCCGATTACAGGGCTGTTTCACCATATATTTACTACGATTCCTATGGCAGTCCTGACCTGGATCTTGGAAATACGATGCTTAAACCTGCATTGTCACAAAACTATGATGTGTATGCGTCGATTTATAAAAAGCGTTTTGGATTGTTTACCGCGGGGCTATTTCGCAAGGAGATTGATAATTTAATCGTTTCGTCGAATTTTAGAACCAAAGATTCTGAAACAATCAACAACCGGTTCGAATTAAGACAAACGCAACAAACAAC
>JBFHER010000427.1:0-2308 GCA_041584055.1 Bacteroidales bacterium | reverse complement strand
CTCGCCTGGTGGATTTATTGCTTGTCCTTTTTATGCTTACAGCGTGTTCAAATCATCGGAATTCCCAGGAAAAACCAAATGTGATTTTCATCCTCACAGATGATCTGGGTGCATGGGCTTGCGGCTTCAATAATCCGGATTTTCTTACACCTCAGATTGATGCCCTGGCGAAAGATGGCATTGTATTTACTGAGTATTTCAATACAACAGCTATCTGTATGGCCAGTCGTGCAACAATCATGACGGGGATGTATGAATATAAAACAGGAACAAATTTCATGCATGGAGACATGGACAAAGTACTGTTTGATAAGTCATACCCGGTTTTGCTGCGCGAATCCGGATACTTTACCGGTTTTGTAGGGAAGTTTGGATTTTTAACACCGCCCAATAATGCGGATGCCCTGCCCAAAGGATACAATAAGCTGCCTGTTGATCGCTTTGACTGGTGGGCTGGAGGTGTCGGACAAACGAGTTACACAACCAGCGACAATTATTACCTTAAAAAGTATGCAGAAATGTATCCACATAGTTCTGCTGCAAATGGTGCGGCTGCGGTAGAATTTATTCAGATGGCAAAGGGAACAGGGAAGCCATTCTGCCTTTCTGTGAGTTTTAAATCGCCGCATCTTCCGGATACGCCTGATCCACAGTATGATGGATTGTTTAAAAATAGAACCTACGCACTGCCAAAAAATTACTGGCGCGAAAATGGGACGCATTTGCCTTTGCAGGCAAAGCTGGGACGTCAATTTTTGTCACCCGAATTCTACGGTTTTTATCCGGAAAATTTTCAAAAACGCATGGCATCCTACAATCAATTGATTTATGGTGTGGATGTGGCCATTGGAATGATCAGGGATGCTTTGAAAGTTCATGGGCTTGATAAAAATACGATTCTTGTGTTTACATCAGACAACGGATATTTTAACGGAAACCATGGCTTATCCTGCAAAGTGTTGCCTTACGAAGAGGGAGCTCACTCTCCCTTGATTATTGTAGACCCAAGGGTGCCTGATCTTGCAGGCAAAACAAACAATGCGCTATGCGGAAATATCGACATTGCACCAACCATTTTAAGTTGGGCCGGATTGGAATCCCCTGCAACAATGGATGGTAAGAGTCTTGTGTCCGCAATTGAGAATCCCGGAAAGTCGTTCAGGAAATCTCTTACCCTGATGAATGTGTGGGGGCCGGCACCAGTGCATTTTATGGCCGTGGTATCAAATGATTATAAATATATTTACTGGCCATTTGCAGAGGGGATGGCCGCGGCAGAGGAACTGTATGATCGCGAAAAAGACCCGCTTGAAATGTTCAACCTTGTGCAGGTAGGGAGTCATCAGGATAAACTTGTTCATTACCGGGATAGCTATGATCATCGCTTGAGGATGTGGGGAACAGATCAGTTAAGTGAAAACGGATACAAACCTTTTATCACTATTTTTGATAGGAATGAGGATTGGCAGTATAAAAAAGCGTTAATCCCACAGGAATTTATGGATGCCGTTATTCCTTTTCAAAGTACCTGTCAGGAAGATCCGGAGGCGTTTTTTGAACGGTTTGGCATACGCTACCCTGACTTTGATTGAAATAAGAAACGGAATTTTAAACGAAATCGCACTGAATCTGTTTACTAGTATGTGATTTATATATTTAATGCGTGTATGGGTTTTAGCTTAATTATCGTTTAGTAATGTATTAAATCGTGATGTAATTTGTGTGTAATCTTTCATTTAGGTTAAGTTAAGAGTTGTGTTGTAGATAATTTGTTGAATTTGTTCTATCTTGCCATGACCACTTGAAAAAAATTGCCACGTAACAGAATCAAAAAATCATGAAAAGGTTCATCTATACATTTTTCGTATTGGTTTCATGTGTGCTGTTGAATGGAGTTTCTCCATTTGGGAGTGGCGTTTTTGCGCAAACATTTGATGGTGTTTCTGTAAATGTGAAGGATGGGACAATAACAGGAACCAACGCAACATGGGAATATGCAATTACGGCACCTGATGGCTCCGGTGCTTCTTGGGACGCTTGTGACGCAACAATCACAAATTTTACACCTCTTGATACAGGGAACTTCTACGTACAGCTGAGAGTGTCTGCTGATCATTTAGATGATTCAGTTTTGCTTAAGGTTCCTCCACAACGAATCGCTCCGGGGTATACAATTAATTATAAAACAGAAGATGCCGGCGTGTTGGACCCCGCCGATGAATTTTCCTGGTACGCCGATATGAGCGCATCAACGCAAGGGAATGGGACCTTGAAAATTGATCTGGATGTGGATGGAGCACTTGATACG
>JBFHER010000426.1:0-2309 GCA_041584055.1 Bacteroidales bacterium | reverse complement strand
CCATTGCACAGGATGTGGCTGCCCTTGTAAAGAAACACCGGGGTAGCCTGAGTGGAGAACATGGGGATGGCCGATTGAGAGGGGCACAAATTCCCTTCATGTTTGGCGAAGATATTTATAAGCTGTTTAAGGAGATAAAGGGCACATGGGACCCAAAAGGCATTTTTAATCCTGAAAAAATTGTGGATGTGCCGCCAATTACTGAGGGATTGCGCTATCATGATAAAGCGAATTATCCAAACCTGAATACCTACTTCGATTTCTCTTCGGGAGGTGGTTTTTTGCAATCTGTGGAGAAATGCAATGGGTCTGGTGATTGCAGAAAAAGTGAATTGATTGGCGGTACCATGTGCCCCACCTTTATGGCAACACGGGATGAGGACAAATCCACCCGTGCCCGTGCAAATATGTTGCGTGAAATGATGCATCAGTCCGGAGGAAAGGCCTTGCTAAACAAGGATGTGTATGAGGTGCTGGACCTTTGTTTGTCATGTAAAGCCTGTAAATCGGAATGCCCTTCAAATGTGGATATGGCGAAGTTTAAGGCAGAGTTTCTTCAGCATTACTACGATGAGCACGGCATCCCCTGGCGATCGTTGATGGTTGCATATCTTCCGGTGATTGGCAATAAAATGAAGTACCTTGGCGCTGCATCGGACTGGCTGTTAAATCTGTCTGTTTCTAAAAAGATAAGTGGCATGAGTCGGGAACGTAAAATACCCGGATTCAGAAATGTAAGTTTGAAAAAACAGACCAGGGGGCCCGTTAAATCTGCAATTGGGAAGGTTTACTTCTTCGCGGATGAATTTACAAGGCTTCAGGAACCTGAGATTGGCATTAAGGCCATTGCCTTATTGCAGTTTTTGGGATATGAAGTGCTTATTCCCAAACATGGCATCAGTGGTCGGACATTTTTATCGAAAGGCCTTTTAAAGAAAGCAAGAGCAGAAGCGATGAACAACGTTCATTTGTTGAGTGATCTTGTGACAGCGGAAACACCTCTGATTGGTTTGGAACCTTCCACCATTCTTACATTCAGAGATGAATATCCGGACCTGCTCAAGGGAGAGCTGAAAGATAAAGCTCTGACGCTGTCGAAAAATGCCCTTTTGTTTGAGGAATTTTTTATGCGTGAGGTAGAAGCCGGGCGCATTACAAAAGATAAATTTAAAAAGGCAAATGCCCACATTTTGTTTCATGGGCACTGTCAACAAAAATCAATTGCCTCCACACAGCAAACACGCGAGATGCTTTCGTTTCCTGAAAACTATTCGGCAGAAGAAATTAAATCCGGTTGCTGCGGTATGGCAGGATCATTCGGGTATGAAAAAGAGCATTTTGCATTGTCGATGGAAATAGGTGAGATGGTACTCTTCCCCGCCGTAAGAAATGCTAAGTCAGATAAGATGATTGCTGCATCCGGTACCAGTTGCCGGCATCATATTGCTGATGGGACGGGGAAAAAAGCCGTTCATCCGGTGGAGATAATGTACGAAGCACTGAATATATAAATATATGTGAGCAACATGCTTAAAAAGGCATGTCTGACAGATAAAAGTCAGTTATTAGTCCCTTTTTTGTGCGTATTATTGTATGTTAATTAATTCCAGAAATATGCAATTTAAGATTCTCGCCATAAATCCAGGTTCAACGTCAACGAAATTTGCTGTTTATAATAACGAACAAGAGGTTTTTTCAAGCACGCTTCGACATCCTGCGGAAGAATTGGAGCCCTTTGAAAAGGTAGGTGATCAGTATGCCTTTCGGAAAGAATTGATACTGGATACATTGAGATTGAACAATGTTGATTTATCGGATTTCAATGCTGTCGTTGGTAGAGGCGGGCTTGTGAGGCCTGTGGAATCTGGAACCTATGAAGTCACCCAAAAGTTGAAAGATGATTTATTGAATGGCGTGTTGGGTGAACATGCCAGTAATCTGGGCGGTTTGATTGCTGCAGATATTGCAGCCGGCATCTCTGACTGCAAAGCGTATATTGCTGATCCACCCGTGGTTGATGAACTCGATCGGGTTGCACGTGTGTCTGGTCATCCCCTGTTTGAACGAAAATCAATTTTTCATGCCCTGAATCAAAAAGCAACCGCAAAGTCATATTCAGATGAAATTGGAAAGAATTATAAGGACTTGCGGCTTATTGTGGTTCACATGGGAGGTGGAATTACC
The DNA here is from genome assembly GCA_041584055.1 of Bacteroidales bacterium. GTDB lineage: Bacteria > Bacteroidota > Bacteroidia > Bacteroidales > UBA5342 > JBFHER01. The sequence goes on along the minus strand of JBFHER010000426.1, from coordinate 125 downwards.
ATTGGAGCACATCGTTATGGCAGAGTAGTGGATGTGAATAACGGGGTGGATGGTTATGGCCCATTTTCTCCGGAAAGGGCAGGTACCATTCCCGCCGGTGACCTTGCAAAGCTAGCCTTTAGTGG
>JBFHER010000425.1:0-2344 GCA_041584055.1 Bacteroidales bacterium | reverse complement strand
TTTATTAGGGTTAAAATATGTTGTATTTTATCAGCCATCTCAAGCCCTACATAATCTCCCCGTTCAGCAAATACAATGACAGTGACAAGCAACTTGTGTCCTACCGAATTTATGCCAGCATAAACCGGTTTTTGTACGCATTAAAAATCAGCGCCAGCAGGCATGCGTCATTACGCATTGCACGCCTTTTAAATCACGGAACTAAATTAAGAATAAGTTCCTTACGTACTGATTAATTCTTAGATATTTCGAGATTTCGAATTAAACAAGCTGCATATTCCCCTGCTGTGCCCCTGATTCTAAAGGCTATGTGCCCACCACTGAAAGCGTTTTCATCCTTTGTTTCCAAAATCTTTTCACCATCCACTTTCAACCAGAGTGTATCTTTTTTCCGACCAATTTCGATGGCATAAAAAACGCCCGGGTGCATGATGTTTTTATGATAGGATGCAATTGCAGGATCTTTTCGATTGCCCAGGGGATATTTTCGGATAAAAGGTGTAAAGTTATGAGGTGCGTTGCGGAAAGCGTAGAAATAGCTTTCAACATCTTCTATCCACAAATTCATGGAGCCATCATAATCCTTCGGAATGGTGAGTTTTGTATCCTTGCCCGGGTCTGAGGCCGATAAAAGGGCAACCAGAACGGATGCGGGCGTTAGGGTCATCACATCATACCTGACAACCACGTTTTCTGAATAACTCTCAGGGCTCACAATCATCACGCCATTGCTCTCGGGCGCTTCTTTCATGAAAAACATGTTGTGACTTTCAACCATTTTTGATCCCTGTCCATAAAACGGCCAGGTATTTAACTCTTCCGGGCTCACTTTAACCGTTTGCGCACACATCATTAAAGAAGTCGTCATTGCAAAAAAAGCAAGCAATAATTTTCGTGTTTTCATGTTGTTTGATTTATGTATTAATAGTTGATTTCGACGTATATGTTCTCTTTTAGCTGCTTGAAACACCTTTTGTTCTTTTGTTAATCTATGTTGATAATGCTTATTCCGGAACCGTTATTTGTAACCGTGCCATTGCTGCTGATAGTACTTAAACTTACGGTTGATCCAACAACGATAGGCATCTGTGTATAATTGTAAAGTTTAAGACCACTCGTGGCCGCAGTTCCCAAAGGTGAAAACGGATTTGAGCCACCTCCTCTTGTGGCACCTACCCGGATCAAATTGGGTACAGACCGGATGCTGTCCCCCTCTGCTTTTAAGGTGACCGTATTATTGTTCCCTGCGATGGTTGCAATGGCATGCAAGGTTGTTACATTTAAATTCGGGATGAGGGACAAATCTACAGTTGATGAATTATCACTCAGGTAAAGCAAGGGCCCATTGACCGCATCTCCCCTGCAATTCTCCATCGTTAGTGCCCCAACGTTAAACCCTGCTTCACAGCTTAAGGCCGTGCAGTTTTTTAACAACACCGGAGATCCTTCAGCTCCCAGCGCAAAGCCGATGCGACAATTTACCGCGGTACAATTTAAGATGGTAACACCCTTTGTATCATTGCCACGCCCACTGCCGTAAGTGCGAAACCCACATTCGCTCAAGGACTTGGTATAGCCGGGAGTGATGACAGCTTCTCCATCATAATTTTTATACACTGCTGCAAAGTTCAGGTTATAAGCGGGTCCGGATGTTTCAGCAAGCATGTCATCCGTTGTTCTGGTAACGGCCTCAGCATAACAGTTTTCGAAATAGGCATTTCTCCCTCCCTGAATAAAAAACAGATGGCCAAAAGACCTGGAAATTATTGTACATCCTATGATTGAGTCGTTCAGACCACTCACCAGCAAGCCACTGTGTTTCTTCATTGAAACGAGGCTCCCTCCGCCTTTCCCAAGCAGATCGCCGTAGCCGTAAGGATAAGAGCCACTCATGTTTAAGGTGACGTCTTCTATTTTAACATTTTCTCCCGAGACCACAAATGACTGTCCACCACTTGCCGTGGGTGAATCACCAATGTCGTTCACAGTAAGACCTTTAAGGTGAACATTATCGCCGGCAACGTGAAACTCCATCACGTTTCCTCCTAAATCATTCAACAATTCAGTGTTTACTTCAATGATTACATCGCTTAAGTCAAACACGTTATCACTTCCACTAAAAAGAATCATTGCAGCCGCACCAAACTCATCTTCCGGTGTAGCGCTAATGACTTCCGGTGTCAGGTATTCTTCCATTTGGTAAGTCCCCGGTTTCAGTTTAACAATGCGACCTGCCCCTTTTGCCATCACAGCCAGCTCTGCAAGCGAGGAGACATAAACAGAATCGTGCAATGGTGCGTTTGCTATCTGCGTTAATTCACCCCCCTGAGCCACTTTGGTTAGA
>JBFHER010000424.1:0-2379 GCA_041584055.1 Bacteroidales bacterium | reverse complement strand
CAGATCCTCATCACCACTGCGAATTTTCAGATACCAGCCATCAAAATTCTTTCCATTAAAAAGCGTCACAAAACCATCCTCCGAAAACGATTGTTCCTTTGCGTTGTTTTTAGTGACAACTTTGCTGCTCTTACAGGCAACCGATAAACTTAATACGATACAACCACAAAGAAAAAGGTTGATTGCACTTTTCTTGTTCATTTTTTTCAGATTCATAATTTAATTTCTCGTTACTTATTAATGATGTCTTCTATCAACTGAATATCATTTTTTGCATTTTCAAACCCTTGTTGCCAATCAGCGTTGCCTGCTCTGCTCAAGAGCTGTGATTTATATTGTTTTGAGCCAATTTCAGCATATTTTTCCCAATGGGACAAAGCTAATTTAAGATGCGCAACAGCTTGCTTCGGATGTGTATCTCTGACATCAGCTGCTCGCAGTTTTTCTGCATAATAGTTGCCTAAATGAGCCATGGCTTCCATGTCACCCAGGGTATATTGCCAGGACTTATCACCGTCCCATTGTCTCAAGACAGGCAGCTGAGCCAAAACATTGTCTGCATGCCCCTGAATTTCATCAGCAGCTTCAGTTCCTCCGGCTTTCCAACAATCATCGGTTATGGCATGGTAGCCCAAACGACCGGAGCATGCCTCCACAGCCCATTGAAAATCCCAATCGTGCCAGTGCGCATGATTCACAGCAGGAATAATCTTTGACGCGCTTGCCCAAACCGCTTGCAACTGTTTTGTTGGTTTCTCAGGGAAACGCTGCTGTATCGCCCTTTCAAAAAAATCGTTGGTAAGATATGGGTCATAGCCCAGGCGTCCCCATAGCATGAAATTGTACCAGTGTTTCTCAATTTCCAACTGATGGTATAAATCAGGATCTTTGCTTACTGCCTCCCGTCCCCAAACATACCCATCCGATCCCATATGAAAACCTTCCGTTTGCTCTGCAGGCGGCAAATTAACTATGAAATCGCGCACATAATCTGCATCCCCCCAACGGAAATAGAAAATATCGTCGTTACGCAAATTCCACCACCATTTCGTCCCCACGGGTGCATCTTTTAAAATGTCATCAACAAATGTGGGATGCGTATTGGCATACAATCTAGCCTTTACATATTTAAAGCTGAAGTTAAAGTCAATGTCATCATCAAAACCATCAAAATGTTTTGTAATTTCAGGGATCTTCGACATCCAGTAACGATGTATAAAACGAATTTTACGGTCTGGAAACGCTTTTTTTGCATCCATCACCCCTAAGCCATAGGTCTTCCATAACCATTCTTCCTTCCTGTCCGGATCAATTCCTTTCATATTCTCCCCGGCGGTAACGCCGATGCCAGCCAGCAAAGGGTAGGTCTCAAACAGTGATTTCACACTTTTACGCAGGTAGTCGATGGTAATTTCGTTGTCGATTGCCCCTGTGATGCCGTATTTTCCATCAGCGGCCCACACAAAAATGTTCCATGTGATGATATGAAACTCAATGCCACGATTGTGCGCATACTGCATCACATCCTGCCAAAACTTTATTTTTTCGTCAATGCTTATTTTTTTGATGGTCTTGAGATTGTCGAGCACCTCTTTGTTAACGGAGTGAGCTCCCCCTCCACCTGCATACTTTTTGAACCAATCCTGCCAATCAAGATCTGCAATCATCACATCATCAAGTGCAACATCCGGATATTCCGGCACCTTTACCAGAGAAGGAAATGGATGAGGGGTCCATAGGGTAAGCGTATTGTACCGATCACGTGCCATAGCATCAAGGTGCGCTTTCCAAAAATTCATGTCCCACATCACCGCAATATTTTGCTGGGGTGAATCGCCGCAATCGGCATAAGAAGGGGTTCGTGCATCCAGCGGAATGTTCATTTTCAATCCACGTTTGCCGATGTATGGCCGACAATCTGTTTCCTGGATTGCATCTATTCCTTCCTGAGATATGGTTTCTGCCAGGGCAAAACCGGCATACATTGCTCCGGTGGCATCGGCGCCAATGGCCCAGATGGTCATTCGTTGTTCCTTCTGGGTGATTCGTAGTGCATACCCTTCATCTTCAATCTGTTTAACATCTTCAGCCCCTGCATTTAGCAAGGCCTGTTTCAGGATTTTGGAGGATTGAATACCAAGAACAAATTGAATTTTATTTTGCTTTGTCCCAAATTTTGTAATTGCAACAACATCGCTTTGATGCGCTTTTTCTCTTAGGGCCTTCTGCAGATCATCAGCGGCAAACTGAATGGCAGGCAGATCATTTGGGCAATAGATGGCGATTGTTTCGGCATGCAACATTCCCGAATACATCAGGAATAAGCCAAACAGATACAAATGCAGTTTCATTTCATTTTTTTTAGGGTTAAAATATGTT
>JBFHER010000423.1:0-2387 GCA_041584055.1 Bacteroidales bacterium | reverse complement strand
TTTTATTACAATTGGGATCTGGGGGATGCAGCGGTCAATTATTCGGATCGAAAAGGGAGTATAAACGTAACTGGTGCGTTTAAAGATGATAATACAATCGAATACATTAAGATAATTACTATTTTACGGGCTGATGTCAATACATCTTCCTTTAATGGAGAGCTCACCGAAAATTTCGTGCTGGATTTAACGGATGTGCCTTTTACCAAAACCGAAGATGAGATAATGATCGAATTGGATGCGGCGTTTTTGGAAAACAACGCAATGGTAAGCTATGATTCATATGTGCCCATGGAAAGTGGCACCCTTCATCGTGTACTGGATCATGTAAACTGGGACAATGCAAAGCTAAATGGACTGGCCTTAAGCATCAAGCTGAGCGTTAAAAGTTAGAATAGATCCTTCATCCATGAATCTCATCCATATGTTATTTTGGCAACTAAACCATTTCAATTAATTTAGCGGACTTAAATAAAATAATTGGATTGATTATGAAGATTTGTGTTGTTGGAACAGGTGGTGTTGGGGGATACTTCGGTGCAAGACTGCATCAGGCAGGTTATGATGTTACTTTCATGGCCAGAGGAGAACACCTGAAAGCAATGAAGGATACCGGGTTGATTCTCAAAAGCATCAATGGAGATTACCATGCCCATAAGGTCAGTGTAACGGATAAGCCCAAAGGTTATTTTGATGTGGTGTTGGTGGCTGTTAAAACGTGGCAAATGGAAGGAGTTGGTGAATTGATTGCGTCAATCACAGGAGAAACCTCCATTATTTTACCATTGGAGAACGGCATTGAATCGTATGAAATACTTTCTTCTTATTTGACCAACAGTACCTTGCTGGCCGGTCTGTGCAGGATTTTTAGCTGGATTGAAGCCCCGGGAATAATCAATCATTCCGCCTACGATCCGGCCATTACCTTCGGAGAATGGGATAATTCCTTTAGTAACGCATTGCACACCATCTCTGAAATATTCCAGAAGGCAGACATAAAATACAAGGTTGCCGAAGATATTCAGCTTGAAATATGGAAGAAGTTTATTTTTATTTCAACCGCTTCCGCAATTGGTGCCGTAACCAGAGCAACATTTGGACAGTTCAGAACCATAGAGCGCACACGGCGACTGATTAAAGCAATGCTACAGGAAATGGTTGAAGTAGGAGAGTGTGCAGGGGTTGCACTTAGTCATGAACATGTAGAAAGTACTTTGTTGTTTATTGATAATATGCCTGAGGATGCTACCACTTCCATGCAACGTGATATAATGGCCGGTCGTCCATCCGAATTGCACAACCTGATTGGTGCTGTGGTAAAGCTTGGCGAGCAGTTACAGGTTTCAACACCTAGTTGTGCCGCTGTTTATGCTTCCCTGATCCCAATGGAGAATACAGTGAGGGGGAACAGTGTTTAGTGAATAGTGATTAGTGAATAGTGATCAGTGATTAGTGAATGGTGATTAGTGATTAGTAATTAGTGAATGGTGATTAGTGAATAGTGGAATTATTCAATGGTGATTCGTGGGTTCCTGCAATGTTTAACGAAGTTTTGATACAATTCCCTGTCACGATTGTCACCTGCCACCCGTAACCAGTCACCAGTCACAAAATACCTTGTCTTTTAGCTGGGGAAAATATACGCCAAAATCCTTGTTTTTCTCCCCTAAAATCACTTATTTTGCGCACTGTTTTAAAAAACGTATAATTAAATTATTTAAACATGTCAAAAATTTGTCAAATTACTGGTAAAAAAGCATTGGTGGGCAATAACGTATCCCACTCCAAGAGAAGGACCAAGCGGACTTTTGACGTAAACCTTTTCAGAAAGAAGTTTTATCTTCCTGAAGAAGATCGTTGGATCACTTTACGTGTATCTGCAGCTGGTTTGCGCACAATCAACAAAAATGGTCTTTTAAATTCGTTAAAAGTGGCTCAAACCAAAGGTTACATCGTAAAATTTTAAGTAGGAGGAGTTTAAAATGGCTAAAAGTAAAGGTAATAGAGTGCAGGTTATATTAGAATGTACTGAGCACAAAGACAGTGGAATGCCGGGAACTTCTCGGTATATCACCACAAAGAATAGAAAGAATACACCGGATCGTCTTGAAATCAAAAAGTACAATCCTATTCTGAAAAAAGTAACAGTTCATAAGGAAATCAAATAAAACAGATAAACCATGGCTAAGAAAGCAGTAGCATCACTCCAGAAAGGAGCCGGAAAAGGACACGCCAAAGTAATTAAAATGGTAAAGTCTGAGAAAACAGGTGCATATTCGTTTAAAGAAGAAGTTGTAATTAACGAAGCCGTTAAAGATTACTTCAAGAAGTAAAACGATAGAGATATTTGAAAGGGGTGTTCAGTAATGTTCACCCCTTTTTTATTT
>JBFHER010000422.1:0-2404 GCA_041584055.1 Bacteroidales bacterium | reverse complement strand
CGGTAAAGGTGCCAATCTCGAGAATTCGTTTGGGTTGGATCATTTTGCACAACATTGACAGCAAGCGCCCCTGAATATGGCCGCTGATCATCCTCGGAAACAGGATGCTTGAATGGGTCTCAAGGTTGAGCCTTGCTAACAGTTCCGGTTCTTTGTCAATGTGCTCTTTTATGTATTTTTCCAGCTCGGAAGGATGGTGTTCCATGTACGATTTCTTAGAACGCAAAAGTAAACATACTTTAAATGAGAGGCAAGTCTATTTTGTCACAGTTTCACCCCGATCCTGCTATATTTTTTTTATTTTTGGGTCACGTTTTTAAGAATTACCTAAAAAAACCGCTATGGTTAAAAGCTGCATTGCTTTCGTTTTACTCGTAATGAGTTTGTGTACGGATGTTTTGGCACAGAGTGCTTTAAAAAAAGGCCACTTACAATTCAATGGGGGGACGGATCAAATTTTTGCTTACAATTATTCTGCTGATTATGCTTTTCATAATGATTTAACACTGGGTTTTGAATTTATATCGAGAAAGAGTAAAGTGGTTATCAGCTTGTTTGAAGTGGCTGATGTTCAGCAATTTGTGGTTCGAGGAAAAGTCCTTAACCTGAATTATCATATGAACACAATCTGGGATATGACGGATAACTGGGATATATACATCGGTCCGAATTATGGCTATTATGAAGTTGTGAAGGGGTATGATATGTGGACATTTCCTCATTCTAAGCTGGGAGGGCAATTGGGGATGCGTTACTTTGTTTTTAGAAGTCTGGGGCTAAATGTTGAACTAGGGCTGGTTGATGCGCTGCGCATAAAAGGAGGCTTGAGCCTTCGTTTATAAATTAATCCGGATTTTGAAAACAAGTTACAATGGTTTTGTCATTCACAATTCGTCAAAACATAACATAATTTTCATTGTATTTTAAAACCAGCGTTTACCTTTGTGGGTAAAACATCATTCATGGATTCAATCAGAGAGATCTACAAGACCGGTGTGGGGCCATCCAGTAGTCATACAATGGGGCCTCGTATTGCAGCAGAGCGTTTTTTAGAACGATGCCCGGATGCAAAAAGCTACCGCGTGACCCTCTACGGAAGTCTGGCAGCAACAGCAAAAGGACACTTAACCTACAAGGTGCTGGAGAAGATGTTTGCGGGTAAAGTCCTGGTTGTAAAGGCATATCCAAAGAAGGTGCTGAAGAAACATCCCAATGCAATTAATTTCAAGGGCTTTGATTCTGAAAAAAAGTCAATCTGTGACTGGACTGCCTACAGCATTGGTGGTGGGACCATCATTGATGATGACACGGATTTGCAGGAACGCTCCATTTATCCGCTAAAAACGCTCGATGAAATCCTTGAATGGTGTTACAGGGAAGGAAAGCATCTCTGGGAATATGTTGTAGATGTTGAGGGAAAAGAGATCTACGAATTTTTGGAGGAAGCATGGGGCGTAATGAAAAACGCGATCCAGCGGGGTTTGGATGACGAAGGACCATTGCCAGGCCGTTTAAAGTTGCCCAGGAAGGCTGCCTCAATGTATTCCAAAGCCAAAACGTTCAAGGACTATATTCGCAAAAGATCCATGCTATACGCCTATGCACTCGCCGTTTCTGAAGAAAATGCAGCGGGTGGCGAGATTGTTACGGCTCCTACCTGCGGTGCCTGTGGTGTTTTACCGTCCGTATTGTTTTATCATCAGAAGTATTATAAAAGTTCAGACAGTAAAATCATCAAAGCAATGGCAACCGCCGGCTTAATCGGAAATCTCGTAAAGCACAATGCATCCATTTCGGGTGCAGAGGTGGGTTGCCAGGGAGAGGTGGGTACCGCCTGTGCAATGGCCTCAGCTGCACTCACCCAGCTCAGTGGAGGAAGCATCTTTCAAATTGAATATGCGGCAGAAATGGGACTGGAACATCATCTGGGCCTCACTTGTGACCCTGTGTTTGGACTGGTACAGATTCCGTGCATTGAACGAAATGCATTTGCTGCGGCGCGAGCGCTGAACCATAAAGATTATGCCATGCTTTCAGATGGCCGCCACTTTATTAGTTTTGATAAAGTAGTGGAAACCATGAAACAAACGGGGCAGGATTTGCCAAGTCTGTACCGGGAAACCTCCACGGGTGGGCTGGCATTGTTCCATGGCTTGCAGGGCAAAGACGAGGAGTAAACCGCCTATACAACCCCAAAGCCTTACCGCAATTGACCGTTTTTAGTTGTTGCCCTAAACGGTTCTCCACCAACTTTCAATGCCCATTTTTTTTGCTTTTATTTTCAATTGATTCTTACTACATTTGAAATCCCCTGAAAAGTGAAGATAGAACGCATGCAAAACCAACCATGATCTAAACCGGTTCCTTTTGCACAAGCAGACAGAAAATAAAGGGATAAAAAGTG
>JBFHER010000421.1:0-2453 GCA_041584055.1 Bacteroidales bacterium | reverse complement strand
TGATTGCCATTCACCAGAATAAATTCGCCTTTGTCATTTTTAACAGCAATGCCCAAACGATCCGCGTCAGGATCGGAGGCCATGACAATATCTGCGTCAATTGCGCGTGCTTTGGCAAGTGCCATTTCGAGGGCCGCAGGTTCTTCAGGGTTGGGAGAAACAACTGTTGGGAAATTGCCGTCCACCACATCCTGTTCCGGTATATTAATAATATTTTCAAAACCGAAGGCACGCAAAGCAGCAGGAATTAATCGAACTCCGGTACCGTGTATTGGTGTGTATACGATTTTTAAGTCTTTCTGATTTTTAACAGCATCAGGAGAGAGAGAGAGCTCTTTTATTTTTGCAATGTACTTGTTATCTACCTCTTCACCGATGATCTCTATGAGATCCTTATTGCCATCAAATTTGATATCATCAATTGATTTAATTTTATTTACTTCATCAATGATGTTTTTGTCGTGTGGAGCAATGATTTGTGCGCCATCATCCCAATAAGCTTTGTACCCATTGTATTCTTTTGGGTTGTGTGATGCCGTAAGGATTATACCACTCTGACATCCCATTTCACGAATTGCAAAAGACATTTCGGGTGTTGGTCGCAGATCCTCAAACAAATAGGCTTTTATGCCATTGGCACTAAAGATATCCGCTGATTTTTCGGCAAAAAGTCTGCTATTGTTACGACAATCATAACCGATTACAACTTTTATCTCATCCAAATTTGAAAACTCCTGCAACAGGTAATTGGATAAACCCTGAGTGGCTGCACCCATGGTATATATATTCATACGATTGGTGCCCGCGCCCATGATACCACGTAAACCACCAGTTCCGAATTCCAAATCACGGTAAAAAGCATCAATGAGCTCTGTTTTGTCTTCCTTGTCCATCATCGCTTTTACCTCAGCCTTTGTTGCGAGGTCGTAATTACCGTCTAGCCACTCCTGTGCTTTATCGATTACACTCTTTAATATATCCTGATCTTTCATAATTCTATATTTGTGTGTGTATGTAAAGGTATAAAAAATGAATTTTAAATTAATTTATTTCCAGGCTTAGTTTGATTAAAACTGTTTTTTACAGTAAGCTTTTATTTACTTCCAATACTCATCCCTCTAGCTCAATCACTGCTTTCCTCAAAATCAATAAGCGCTCCAGCAGTCTTTCCAGCTTCTCTAAGTGTAGCATGTTGGCACCGTCTGATTTTGCATTTGCAGGATCAGGATGCGTTTCAATAAAAATGCCATCTGCACCTACAGCGATGGCTGCTTTTGCAACTGTTTCAATCAGCTCCGGTTTTCCACCAGTAACACCAGAGGTTTGGTTCGGTTGCTGCAGTGAATGTGTGATATCCATCACTACAGGGTGTCCCATGGCACGCATTTCAGGGATTCCACGGTAATCAACAACCAGATCCTGATAACCAAAAGTTGTTCCCCTTTCCGTAAATACAACATTGCTATTGCCAGAGTCTATGACTTTCTGAGCAGCAAAGGCCATACTTCCTGCACCCAGAAACTGTCCTTTTTTTATGTTTACAACTTTTCCTGTTTTTGCAGCTGCAACCAACAGATCAGTTTGTCTGCACAAAAATGCCGGAATTTGCAGCATGTCCACATATTCCGCAGCCATGGCAGCTTCTGTAGCTGTATGAATGTCAGTGACCGTTGGAATACCAAATTCTCGCGATACTTTCTGAAGTACTTTGAGGGCTTTCACATCTCCAATGCCGGTGAAAGAGTCAATGCGTGATCTGTTTGCTTTGCGGTAAGAACCTTTAAAAACATAAGGAATGTTTAGCCTTTCTGTAATGCCAACCACTTTTTCTGCAATTTGCATGGCCATCTCTTCACTTTCAATGGCACATGGCCCCGCCAATAAAAAGAAATTTTGAGAGTCGGTGTATTTTAATGTTTTGATTTTCGGATACATAGTTTTTATTTATAACGTTTTTTCCATAATTGCTTTAATCGTTCCAGAATTTTCAACTCGATTGGATTGTTCTGAGGTGTGTACAGAACTTTGTCCTTTACCGTTTCAGGCAGGTACGCCTGTTCAACAAAATTTCCTTCATAGGCATGCGCATATTTATACCCCTTGCCGTAACCCAGATCTTTCATTAAGCGGGTAGGGGCATTACGAAGATGCAGTGGAACAGGAAGGTTGCCCGTTTTTTGAACAAGGGCTTGTGCCTCATTAATGGCCATGTATGCCGCGTTGCTTTTTGCGCTTGTGGCCAGATAAATGGTTGTTTCGGAAAGAACAATGCGCCCTTCGGGCCATCCTATTTTTTGAATGGATTCAAAACATGCATTGGCAAGCAGGAGGGCGTTTGGATTTGCCAGTCCCACATCTTCCGCTGCCGAGATGATCAACCGACGGGCAATGAATTTGGGATCTTCTCCCCCTTCCACCATTCGTGCCAACCAATAGACCGCCGCATCCGGGTC
>JBFHER010000420.1:0-2458 GCA_041584055.1 Bacteroidales bacterium | reverse complement strand
ATTGTATGAACGAACACCAAATACAACGGATATCAGAATAAATATCCCAATTATTAAATAAACTGCTGTTTTGTTCTTTTTCATGTTTTCTTTTGTTTGTTTTTATGATCTGAAAATTAAAAATAAGTGTCATATCCGGTAATTTAAAGGAAAATGATCTTTTTTTTAACAATCAAACCTCTCAATTCGTTAATATTTGTCTCCTATTAAACGTTTAGCGTTCTAAATCGTTCTATGCTATATCAATAATTATTCCAAAGACAAGCTGTCAGAAGTAGCCTAAAATCATTTCTATTGCATACCTTTGGAAGTAGAATATAAAATTATGAAGAAAAAGAAAAAAAGCGGAGGTTCAAGGTTTAGTAAAAAAAGCCTGAAACCACTTATAATGAAGGAATTTGCAAGTGCTCCAAAAAAGCTGCTTAATTATAAACAAATCGCAAAATCATTGCAAGTCATAAAAATGTCTGACAAGCAACTAATAAACGTTGTTTTGGCAGAGCTTGCAGCACAAGGCTCCCTGATTGAAATTTCAACGGGTCGTTTCCGTTTAAACAAGCAATCGAACCTTGTGACGGGTGTACTTGACCGTCAGGCAGGTGGCGATGTATACCTGATACCGGAAGACGGAAGCCAGGAAGTTTTCATCCCTGATCACAATCTAAATCGTGCACTCAGTGGCGACACGGTGAAGGTATTTGTTTATGCCCAACGCAAACGACGCGGACCGGAAGGAGAAGTCACCGAAGTACTCAAACGCAGCAGAAAAGAATTTGTGGGAACGCTTGAAGTTTCCAATTCGTACGCTTTCCTCATTCCTTCGGGCAAAAAGATGGGCTATGATATTTTTATCCCGAAAGAAAATCTGAAAGGAGGAAAAGATGGACAAAAAGCCATTGTAAGAATAACCGATTGGCCGGAACGGGCAAAAAACCCCATAGGAAAGGTCATCGAGGTATTGGGCAACACGGGTGATAACGAAACAGAAATGCATGCAATTCTCGCTGAGTTTGGCCTGCCTTATCGTTATCCTCAGGAAGTGCAGGAAGCAGCTGAGAAAATCGATGCCGGCATTACCGAAGAAGAAATCAGCAAACGCAAGGATTTTCGTAAGACAACCACATTCACCATCGATCCGGTGGATGCAAAAGATTTTGATGATGCCCTGTCCATCAAACAACTAAAATCAAATTTATGGGAAATCGGGGTTCACATTGCCGACGTCACCCATTATGTAAAACCCAAAACCATCCTCGAACAGGAAGCCTACAAACGTGCCACGTCTGTTTACCTTGTGGATCGCGTGGTACCCATGTTGCCGGAACGTTTGTCAAACGGTATTTGCTCTCTTCGTCCAAACGAAGAAAAACTCACATTTTCTGCCGTCTTTCATATGGACAATGAGGCGAACATTAAAGATCAATGGATTGGACGCACAGTTATTGAAAGCGACAGAAGATTCACGTATGAAGAAGCGCAAGCCATTATCGAAGGTGCTGATGACGATTTGAAGGATGAAGTACTAAAGATGAACGACCTTGCAGTAAAACTTCGTGAACGCCGTTTTGAAAAGGGATCTGTAAACTTTGAGCGCAATGAAATCAAGTTTGAAATAGATGAAAATGGTAAACCCATCCGCGTTCTGTTCAAAGAACCCAAGGCGTCGAACCACCTTGTTGAAGAATTTATGCTGCAAGCAAATAAAACAGTTGCAGAATATGTTGGTAAGGTACCAAAGGGCAGCACAAAAAAAGCAAAGACCTTTGTATATCGCATCCACGATCAACCACAACTGGATAAGTTTGAATCTTTCAAGTCATTTATCCGCAAATTTGGTTATCGCATCGACTCAAGCAGTCCCGGTAACATCTCTGCCTCTCTGAATCAGGTGCTAACAGAGGTAAAAGGAAAATCAGAACAGAACCTCATTGAAACCATTGCCATCCGTTCCATGTCGAAAGCCCAGTATTCAACCTTCAACATCGGACATTACGGATTGGGATTCGCGCATTATTCGCACTTCACTTCCCCTATCCGACGTTATCCGGACATGATGGTACATCGTTTGCTGGAGCGCTACCTCGATGGCGGCAAAAGCGTTGACCAGGACCATTATGAAGAGATGTGTGAGCATAGTTCAGAACGGGAAACCATGGCCGCACAGGCCGAACGCTCCAGCATTAAATACAAACAGGTAGAATTTATGCAGGAGCACCTTGGAAAGGAATTTACAGGTGTTGTTTCTGGCGTAACCGAGTGGGGACTTTATGTTGAACTGGATGAAAATCACTGTGAAGGTATGATTCCTATCCGGGATCTGGATGATGACTATTACATGTTTGACGAGGCCAACTATTGCATCATTGGGCGCCATCATGGTACCATCTATCGCCTGGGAGATTGCCTTACTATTAAGGTCGCAAGTGCGAATCTTGAGAAAAAACAGTTGGATTTCAGT
>JBFHER010000419.1:0-2505 GCA_041584055.1 Bacteroidales bacterium | reverse complement strand
GTCTTTGGCCGTTCTCAGGGAATGGGCTGTTTGGGAGTCATGCAATTATTCCTTTGCTGCTGCTTATAGTTTACGCTTGTTTGCCTCGCGCAAGGGAAAAATCATCCATTTGCCCGAGCCGCTTTCTACAAAAAAAGAATTTGATACCCGGAAATCAGGGGAAAAACAATTTGATTATGTTCGTAGGGACGCAGCTTTGATTCAGAAGGAAATGGAGCAGATTTGCACAATCCATTTAAAAGAAATCGGCGCCTTTCTTGCTCCTCCAAGGAAGGATGTTGCATTTGAAGGAGATTTTCCAGTGGAAGCAAGTGTTGTGATCCCTGTGAAAAACAGGATAAATACAATTGCTGATGCCATCCAATCAGTGCTTCAACAAAGTACATCTTTTTCATTTAATCTGATCGTTGTGGATAATCATTCTGACGATGGGACCACCGCGCTGGTTAAAGAATTGGCCGAAGATAAACGTCTGATTCATTGCATCCCTGAGAGGACGGATTTAGGCATTGGTGGGTGCTGGAGCAAAGCACTTCATCATCCCGCATGTGGAAAATTTCTTGTGCAGCTGGATAGCGATGATCTTTACAAAGACAACAATACCCTCCAACAAATCGTTGAAAAGTTCTACGAAGAAAAGTGTGCGATGGTAATTGGTTCTTATGAGATGGTAGATTTTAAATTAAACCCATTGCCTCCGGGAATCATTGATCATCGGGAGTGGACCGATGATAACGGCCCTAACAATGCGCTTCGTATAAATGGACTTGGTGCACCACGTGCTTTTTATGTACCTGTTTTAAAACAGATAGGGATTCCCAATGTAAGTTATGGCGAAGATTATGCCATTGGCATTGCAATCTCCCGAGAATATAGGATAGGACGGATTTATGAACCGATTTATCTTTGCAGACGTTGGGAAGGAAATTCGGATGCAGCATTGAACAATGAAACGGTGAATGCGCATAATTATTACAAAGATTTCCTGCGGAGTATTGAAATTTTTAAAAGACAAAATAGCTGCAAGAGTGACTGATTATACAACACATATTATATCAGAGGATGAACTTAGTTTGTTTATACGGCCAGAATCAGAACCGTTGAGGGCGATGGCACTTTTGCGTCATCAAATCCAGAACTGGGCTTTGGCCGGTAAAAATTTCTCGTTGTTCGGACAGGTAGAGCAGAAGGAATTGTCCATGCAGGATGGCAGTGTTTTTTTTGTGCAGCATAATCCCGAACGGATTCGTTCTGCTGCTGCAAAAGTAGATCAGAAATCGCTTTCAGAAAGGCCCTGTTTCCTTTGCGGGAAACACCTGCCGGAAGCGCAGAAGGGAATCAAACTCTTTGAAAAGTATTTGTTGTTGGTTAATCCGTTCCCAATTTTTAAAACCCACTTTACGATCCCATCATTGGAACATACAGAACAACGCTATGAAGGACGGATCAGAGATTTTTTGAGCATTACCAGAGAATTGAAAGGTCTTACTTTATTGTACAATGGGGCAAAATGTGGGGCATCCGCACCAGATCATTTCCATTTTCAGGCTTTTGGTGAATTTGACTTGCCTGTTTTTGGATATAAGACACAACAGTTAAATGAGCGCGTTTTAGTGGGTAAGTACCCCTTCGCTTTTGTGAAGTTGGTTTCGGATGATTTGAACCAAATGGATGTTGAGCTCAATGGGATTTTGAAAAAACTAAAAGTTGTTGAAGACGAAGAAGAGCCCCGACTGAATCTTTTGTGCAGAATGGTTAAAAATCAATGGGAGTTGATTTTGATTCCCCGGACAAAACATCGGGCTGCAAGTTATTTTAATATGGGTGAGGAGCAGATCCTTGTCAGTCCGGGAGCGGTTGATTTTAGTATCGTTATTGCTCCTCGAAAGGAGGATTTTGAGAAGCTGGATGGGGCGGCAGTTATGCAAATTATGGAAGAAGTAACCCTTCCTTTCGAAGAATTATATACCTTGTTGGTGGGATGAAAATAGCACTGCCTGTCAATAAAGTGATTGCAAAATAAATAGTATGAAAGTAGAAACAGAACCACTTATAAGCGTTGGCATACTTAAAGCCGGAGAGGTCGCTTTTAATCTGAATGGGAATTATGGAAACTGTGTTTCTTTAGATACCTTCTCAGGAAGATTTAAAATCAAGCATCGGGATAATCTTATGCATCTTTATGCTAAGGAGAAAATTATCTGGAGCGGTGAAACACTGGTGTTAGAACCTTATGCAATTAAGGATTCAAACTTTTGTTTGTCAGGAGTGACCATTGGACTAAATTTTCATTGGGAGCAGAAGGAAGACCTGTGTTATCATGGAGCTTTGAAGTTTGTGCTTATTGACAATTACATTCAAGTCATTAATTTGGTCCCGCTGGAGACTTACCTTGAAAGTGTCATATCTTCTGAAATGCGATCGTCTGCATCCTTGCCGTTCTTAAAAGCGCATGCAGTTATTTCACGTGGCTGGCTTCTGGCCCAATTGGAAAAAAGGGGCAAG
>JBFHER010000418.1:0-2552 GCA_041584055.1 Bacteroidales bacterium | reverse complement strand
TCCCAGCCGGTATATACATCGTCACTTTCGAATACCTGCAGTCCCCATCGATTAAATATCATCAGGCGGTATTCCTTTATATTGCCATAATCCAAAACAGGATAGAACACATTGTTAGACCCTGGATCACCCGGTTCGTATCCACCACCGGTGCTACCGCCTCGGGAAGGCACAAAAGCATTTGGAAATCGAATGTTATAAACATCGCTGACCTTAACTGCCGCTTCCTGGAACATGGTATCTCGGCATCCATCTTCTGAAACAGCTATTAACTGAATGCCAAAGGATCCCTCTCTATCGTATTTCTTAAGTGGTTCTGCTTCAGATGAATAATCTCCGTCACCGAAATCCCAGTTGTACTCCACTGCGTTCTCGGAAAAATTCTGGAAGCGAGCTTCCTGAGAGAATGAATTTATCACCCTTGGCGTAACCATAAAATCAGCGTTCACACCACGGTAGACATTAATCACCGTCCGGAATGTATCAGAGTGACCAATTTCATTAAACACCATCAAGGCAACCTCGTAAGCTCCTGGTTGAAAATAAGTGTGGGTTGGGCTTTCCTCTGATGAAAGGTTACCATCTCCAAAATCCCACAAATCAGCCAGTCCAGGTTCTGATGTATTCTCAAAACTAACGGTTGCCGGTGCACACACAGATGGTGGTGCTTTAAACTCGGCATAAGGCACTGCAGGATTTACAACCACCCCTTTCAACTGCACATCAGAGCAGCGCTCATCGTAGACCCTTACTTTAACGTCGTAATTCCCCCAGGCATCATATTTATGTGTTCCGGGCTCTTCTGTTTCCACGGAATTTCCATCTCCAAAATCCCATACAAACTTCCATGGACCGCTATTTCTGATCACAGTTTCAATGGTGACCTCATTGATCGGCATGGTCACCTCCTTTGGAAGTATCTCAAAGTCGAAATCCGGCTCAGGGTAAATCGTTAGCTGCTGAATAAACGTATCCTTACATCCATAACCGTTTGATGCGACCAAAGAAACATCTGGCAGGGAGTCGTGTGCCGTTTTGTTCACGTAGGTATATGTTGGCGTATTCTCCTGTGACGATTCTCCGTCACCAAAGTTCCACTGGTAATGACTGGCATTGAAGGATTTATTCATGAAAACCGTAATATGTGGACTACAGCCAACCGTATCACACACAAACTCAGCTTTAATGCCCGGCAGCACTTCCACAACCTTCTGAATCTGACTTGCGCAACCATATTGATTTTTAGCTTTCAGTACCACGTTGTGATACACTGGTGCACGATCGTTATTAACAAAGGTATGCTGAATCACTGACTGGTTACCCATAAAAGTTGTATCAAAACCAATTGTCCAATCAAGGTCAGCATTGCCTTCTACCTGATTGATAATTTCAACATCAACAGGCGAACATCCACCATGGGTATTTATATCAAATCTGGCCTTTGGCGTTGGATGAATGCTCACTGTTTTGCGCATTGTATCTGCAAGTCCGTATTGTGAATATGCAATCAAAACCACGTCAAAAGACTTCACATTTTCCGTATCATCGCTTTCATATACATGCGATGGATTGGCTGCAACAGAATTTGGTGTTTCATCGCCAAACAACCACTCGAAGCGCGTGGCACCCCGCGACATATTTTCAAAATCAACCACAAGAGGAGAACATCCTTCCAACATCGCGTTAAAATCTGCCTGCACCAAAGGGAAAACACTCAATGACCGCGCATCTTCACCCACACAACCATATGCATTGGTTCCAATCAGCTCTATTTTGCGGCCTATTGGCGTTAACTCCTCGTTTAAATATGTATGTTGACGATTGCCACTTTCATTTGTAAAAAGCGTATCTCCATCACCAAAATTCCAGTCATACGTAACAAGATTTTGCGACTGATCGATCATTGTGACTTCAAATGGTGAACTTCCAACATCCTGTGCAAGAGAGAACGACACAGTTGGTTCCGGCAGCACCGTTAGTGTACTATATGCAGTATCAGCACAACCATATCCTGATGATGCAATCAGAAGTACATCCTTATGAACAACTGAATCCGAAGCATTGTCAAACTGAACCAATGGATGCTGTCTGAAATCATTTACACCATCGATCTCCCAATGAAAATCGGAAGCGTTTCTGGAGATGTTTGACATGGATGCCATAAAAGGGCTACATCCCATTGTATCACCCTCAAATTTTGCAACTACATTCGGGAAAACTTCAACAACTTTTAATTCTTCATTACTACAGCCCCATTCGTTGGTTATTTTCAGGCTCACCTCCGTATAAGCAGGCAGGAAGTTATCATTTTCAAAGCGGTATGTCAGTGAGGACGCATCAGACATCAAAGAAGCATCATCAAAATGCCAGAGATAACTACCGGAGCCTTCGGATTTATTCTGGATTTTAACATCCAGCGGAGCGCAACCACTTGTCTTATCCAGATCGAAAGAAGCCATTGGCACAGGCATCACTTTTACGGTTTTTGCAAGCGTATCGGAATACCCAAACTGTGACACGGCAATCATCGTAACCTTGTACTCTACCACATC
>JBFHER010000417.1:0-2557 GCA_041584055.1 Bacteroidales bacterium | reverse complement strand
TGGTATGGGGGGTGTTAATGTTCGATTGACATTGCCGGATCTAAGCCAACATCCCGATATGGCAGCTTTGCCAGGTGATGACAGTGCCAGGATTGCAATCAACAGTGCGACTTTAACCTTGACCATAAATGAGGACGAGATGGATGTGCTAACCTTTTACCCGCCACAGAAGCTTGTAATCCGAATAGATCAGGATACGGTTCAGGGTAGAATCGTTGATGACAATGCGGATTTCGATGATGGTTATTTGGGTGGAACGATCACTTCCGACGGTAGCTATTACTACGAATTTAATATTACAGAGCAGGTCCAATACTGGTTTAACAATCCGGAGGAGCAAAAAGACCTGATAATTCAACCTGCTCAGAACATAATGCAGCCTGCATTTACGATTTTAAATGGAACAGATGCGGCTGAGAATCCCTTAAAACTTGAAATCGTTTTTTCTCGATATTAAATGTAGATTATGTGTGGAATAGTTGGATACATTGGTTCAAGACAAGCTAGCACTGTTTTAATTAATGGTTTAAAACGTTTGGAATACAGAGGATATGATTCTGCTGGGATTGCTTTGTACGATGGACATAAAACATCTGTTTACAAGGTAAAAGGAAAAGTATCAGATCTTGAGGATCATATAAAAAACAGTGATATTTCTGGCTCTATTGGCATGGGGCATACCCGTTGGGCGACCCATGGTGAACCCAATGATGAAAACGCACATCCACACCGTTCAATGAAGGGCCATTTTACCTTGATACATAATGGAATCATTGAAAACTATGCAGCAATCAAAGAGTTCTTGCTAAGCAAGGGCTATGTGTTTAAAAGTGAAACAGATACTGAGGTCCTGGTAAACTGGATTGAATATGTTTACCTGGAAGATGATTTGGGTGTTGAAAAATCAATAAGTCTCGCCTTGTCTGAGGTGGAAGGGGCTTTTGGACTGGTCATTTTTTCAGAGAATGAATCAAAAAAACTATACGCAACCAGAAGAGGTAGTCCTCTGGTCATAGGTGTTGGGGATGATGAATATTTTATTGCATCTGATGCAACACCCATTGTTGAATACACAAAGCGGGTGATGTATCTGGATGATGATGACATTGTGATTCTAAATTCAAGTTCACTGCAGCTAAAGAGTATTTTTAAAAAAGGGTCACAAACACCTTTGATTCAAAAGTTGGATTTGAATGTTGACGATATTGATAAAGGTGGCTTTGATCACTTTATGCAAAAGGAAATATTCGAACAGCCAAATGCAATAACTGACACTGTTCGAGGACGAATTCTACCGGATGGTTCCGGTGTTCGTCTTGGTGGTATTTTTGATGTTTTACCTCGCATTGTAAAAGCTGATAGAATCATTATCATCGCCTGTGGAACTTCCTGGCATGCTGGTTTGGTTGGTGAGTACATGTTGGAACAATATGCCCGTATAAATGTAGAGGTGGAGTATGCATCCGAATTTAGATATCGCAATCCAATAATCACAGAAAGAGATGTTGTAATTGCCATTAGTCAAAGTGGCGAAACCGCAGATACCCTTGCTGCCATACGTTTGGCAAAAGAGGCGGGGGCACTTGTTTTAGGCATATGCAATGTGGTTGGTTCTTCTATTTCCAGAGAGACGGATGCAGGTGTTTATACCTATGCCGGTCCTGAAATTGGTGTTGCTTCAACAAAAGCTTTTACCTCCCAGATTTCTGTTTTAACGATGATGACGCTTGAGCTTGGAAGGAAGAAAGGGGTGCTGAGTGATGAGCAATACAGAGCCATGATTGTTTCCATGCGTGAGATTCCTGAAAAAATAAGGATTATTTTAAAGCAAGATGGAGAAATAAAAAAATTGGCTGAGAAATTTCAGGGCGTATCAAATGCGTTGTTTCTGGGGCGTGGATTTTTATTCCCGGTTGCACTGGAAGGCGCATTGAAGTTAAAAGAAATATCCTATGTCCATGCTGAAGGTTATCCGGCAGCTGAAATGAAGCACGGTCCGATTGCTTTAATTGATGGGGATATGCCGGTTATTTTTGTGGCAACGAAAGATACCTATTACGATAAAGTTGTCAGCAATATTCAGGAAGTAAAGGCTCGAAAAGGAATTGTTATTGCGGTGGTGACGGAAGGTGATGAAAATGTCAGAGTTCTGGCAGATCACGTTATTGAAGTTCCCGAGTGCATTGAGGCATTGTCGCCCTTGTTATCGGTAATACCCTTACAGCTGTTTTCTTACCATATGGCGGTACTCAGAGGCTGCAATGTAGACCAACCCCGTAACCTTGCAAAATCAGTGACGGTGGAATAAATAAGTCAGGATCATTAATATAATATTATATGCCGCAAATTGTTAATCAATTTTTGCGGCATATTTTTTATAGTTCTTTTTAAAGTAATAAATCATTAAGGCCAAAATATACCCTAAAAATCCAAGGTAAATGGCAGGCTTAATCATCAGAATACTATCGGATGTTGTTTTTTGAGTTGATATCTTAAAATCAGACAATACCGTGTAATTGTCAGTATGAAGATTTAATTCTTTGTCTAATTTTTTTAT
>JBFHER010000416.1:0-2567 GCA_041584055.1 Bacteroidales bacterium | reverse complement strand
TTCAAATCCTTACTGATAGTATCTGACAGCTCTGTTTTAGCGGGGATATCCTGCATTGTTGCAAATTGATTGATGATTGGTTTGTGATCTGTAAATCCCCAAATGTAGTTGCTGAAGGTGCCAAACTCTTTTCTAATATCAATGAATTTTTTAGCATTGTTGATGGCAGCCTTTATTTTTAATCTGTTTCGTACAATTCCTTTGTTTTGAAGCAGCGATTCAACCCTCAACTCATCGTATAAGGCTACCTTATTAAAATCAAAATGATCAAAGGCACTTCTGAAATTCTCACGTTTTCGTAAAATCGTAATCCAGCTTAACCCGGCCTGAAATGTTTCCAGCGTAAGAAATTCGAACAAACGTTGATCATCTTTTACCGGAACGCCCCATTCCTTGTCGTGATAAGCCTTGTAAAGTGTATCATTGCCTTCCCAACCGCAACCGTGTTGTGTTTCCATAAAATCAGTTTACGCAATAACAATATTTAAAACAAATTGTTTGTTGTAATCACTCATACGAGAGCACCCAGGTGTAGGCAGCATCAAGTGTACTAAATGCTTTGATATTTATCTTTGTGATTTGACTTGCCATCAACATTGGAATGGTGATAGATGACGGAGAAGCAACACATGCCGCTAGTTTCTTGTCCCTAAAAACATCTATGTTTTTTTTCAAAAAAGAGGCAATCTTTGGTATCTCAGAAATATGGATGTTAAGTTCTCCTTCAGTTATATCATTGACAATGCCAACAGCATCAAATCCATCTTTTAAAATGTCTACGATGGTCTGGAAGGATTCAATTGTCTCGTTTGCATTAATCTCACCAACGATTTTGCGAATTAAGATCTTATTTTCTACATCCTTGATGAATGATATGCTTGCCATCCTGTTTGAATTAAAACGGTCGTAAAGTAATTGTTATGTAAATATAAAAAAAATGAATCAAAAAAACAGAGGCATTGAAGAAATAATTCCTTAATCACTATAAATTTCTAACTCCGCCTTTGCATGCCTGTAGTCCCGTTCTGCTTCCAGTGCCCTGTCAATCATTTCATAATGGAATTTAAGCTCCATGAGATACGTGATAAGTGATAGTTCTCCTGAATCGTAGGCTTTTTGTAAAAGATCAGCATTGTTGTATTTTTCCAGTCCTGAACTCATTTGGCGGGCAATGGATTTTAATTTGCCGGTGGTGTCAAAAACATTTTTGATGTGATGATAAAATTTTAAATTTTCGTCTTCAGCCATTTTTATTCCGGCTACGGATTGGGCTTTAGCCATTGGTTGACGATGCTTGTTTTCCCAAAGCGGGACCGACAATCCGAGCGTTAGTCCCTGAAAATGTTCATCACTTGTCTTTTCAGACATATATCCTGCATTCAATTTTGGGAGTCGCATTGCGTGGGTTAGTTTTTCTTCCTGTTTGAGAATGTCAACTTCCTGTTTTAGGGAGCTTAAATATGGATGCTTTAATACTGCTGTATTTACCCATTTATCAAAATCATCGAAGTTTTTTGTCAGTGGATAAGCATCATCCTCCAGGCTTATGGCTATGCCACCATTCAAGGCCTGTAGCTGCATTAAAATATCGTCCCTTTCTGTGGCATTTTTAGTTGCTGCCTGCTCAGCATTAATGCTATTTAAAACAGACTTGTTGAATTCAATCAGGTTTGTTTCACCAGCATCCATCATCCGTTCATAAGCATCTGCCAGCTGTCTTGCATGCATTTTTCTGGCATTCAACTCTGTTTGATATTTGTTGATGTATATTAATTGGTAACAAAGCCTTCGTGCCTCCAGTTGCAAGCGCATGCGGTAATCTTCCAACTGCAGAACTGCCTGTTCTACCCTTGCTTCTGATATGTGCCTGCGTACGCTGTAAACAGTTGGGAAATCAAAGGATTGTGAGATGCTAAAATCCGTTCTGTTACCCATGTTGTCAGGGCTGCCCCAAAGGTAGTTCAATCCTATCTCCGGATTTGCCGGATTTAGTCCTGTTTTGTAGCCAAGCTGCTCAGCTTTTATTTTATCTTTAAGATATGCCAGACTTGTGTTATTCTTTTCTATGTCGCTGAGTATCCTGTCAAGTTTGCTTTGTCCGGAGGCATTCAGTGCGCCTAAAACAAATAAAAGTAGCAAGGTGTATTTCATGATTGAGCTGTGATTTTAGTTTTAACGATGCCTCTTTTTCTCAGAAGGCTGTAAATGATTGGTACAACGTAAATGTTTAATAGGGTGGATGTGAGCAGACCGCCAAGGATCACCTTGGCCATGGGGCTTTGTATCTCGTTGCCCGACAAATCACCATTCATGGCCAATGGAATTAAAGCAAGCGCTGCTGTGAGTGCTGTCATTAAAATAGGATTCAGACGGTCGGTGGAGCCATGTATAATGATCTCCTCAAGTGGCAAGCCTTCTGCCTCCATATGCTGGTAGCGTGAAATTAATAGTATTCCATTGCGGGTGGCAATGCCGAAAAGCGTGATAAATCCAATAATGGCAGGAATGCTCACTACGCCTGATGTAAGGTAAACAGAAAAGACACCACCGATCAATGCCAGTGGCAG
>JBFHER010000415.1:0-2575 GCA_041584055.1 Bacteroidales bacterium | reverse complement strand
TGTTTCAACACCTTCTTTTCCGATTCCTAAATGCCATTTTCCAATGACGGCTGTTTTGTAACCTGCTTTTTTAAACAGTTTTGGCAGCGTTAAAATATCTGTTGGAATGCTCAATGGTGCATTGGGCGGCAAAATACTTACATCATGTCTGAATGCATAAACGCCAGTCAACATTGAAAAACGCGATGGCGAACATGTTGCAGAGGTGCAGTGTCCGTCAGTAAATCTGATGCCTTGTTCAGCCAGTTGGTCAATGTTTGGTGTTGGGATCAGTTGCGATCCATAGGCTCCCACATCACCATAGCCTACATCATCACCATAAATTAAAATTACATTGGGGCTCTTTTTTGTACAGGCGGTTGATAGTCCTATAAGGATCGAAGCAAACAGGACAAAGCTTAAGTTTTTCATAGTTGAATTACTTTTGAGAAAATGTACACGTCCTATTCATGTTCATGTGTTGTCATGAATTAAGACTTGTTATTTAGTTAATCCGGCTTTTACAATCTGGTGATTCGTGCCCCCAGTGCATTCAGACGTTGGTCTATGTTCTGATATCCTCGATCTATCTGATCCACATTATGAATTGTAGAGGTTCCTTCAGCGGATAATGCAGCAATTAGAAGTGCGACACCTGCACGGATGTCAGGACTGGTCATCACTGCAGCGCGCAATTTTGTACGATGATCCAGCCCAATGACGGTTGCCCGGTGTGGATCACATAGTATGATTTGAGCCCCCATGTCGATGAGTTTATCTACAAAGAATAAACGGCTTTCAAACATTTTTTGGTGAATGAGTACACTGCCACTCGCCTGCGTTGCTACCACGAGAAAAATACTAAGCAAGTCGGGCGTTAAGCCTGGCCACGGTGCATCTGCAATGGTCATAATAGAACCATCGATAAAGGTTTCAATTTCCATCCGGTCCTGGGACGGTATATAAATGTCGTCTCCGCGCTGTTCGAAATTAATCCCCATGCGCTTAAACTGAGCGGGAATGATGCCTAGATTATCAAAAGACACTCCTTTAAGCGTTATTTCAGAGCCGGTCATACCTGCCATGCCAATAAAACTACCCACTTCAATCATATCGGGCAGAAGTGTGTGGCTGCAGCCTCCAAGGGATTCAACACCTTCAATGACCAGCAAATTGGAGCCAACACCTGATATTTTTGCCCCCATGCTGTTAAGCATTTTGCACAATTGCTGTATATATGGTTCGCAGGCAGCATTATAAATGGTGGTTTTTCCTTTGGCCAGAACAGCAGCCATAACAATGTTCGCTGTGCCGGTGACCGATGCTTCATCCAGTAGCATGTATGCGCCTTGAAGTTTTTCTGAAGAAACCTTATAGAAATTGTCTTTATATTCGAAATTAAATTTCGCACCAAGCTTTTGAATGCCAATAAAATGGGTGTCAAGGCGACGCCGTCCTATTTTATCCCCCCCTGGTTTTGGGATGTATGCCCGTCCAAATCTTGCCAATAACGGTCCCACAATCATGATAGAACCCCTTAAAGATGTACTTCGCTTTCTGAATTCTTCAGATTTCATGTAATCCAGGTTTACATTGTCTGCTTTGAACTTGTAAGATCCTTCTTTTAATTTTTTTACGGAAACATTAAATTCCCGCAATAATTGGATGAGGTTATTTACGTCAAGGATGTTGGGAATGTTATGCATTACAATCTCTTCAGATGTAAGCAGAATGGCACAAATTACCTGCAATGCTTCATTTTTAGCACCCTGAGGTGTTAATTCGCCCTGCATTTTGTGTCCGCCTTCAATTACAAAAGTTGCCATAAAGCGTCAGACTATCGGGGTTAGTAGCGTTTGTTTTGTTGCTTGTTGGGGTTTTTCTTGTTTTTTGGCCGGGCAACAACCAGTTTTGTTTCCATTAATTTAAAGTCTTTTTCACTGTAATCCAGTTTCCCATGAGAGAGGGTGTATAAGTCTTTAAAAATCTTATCGTTGTTTACCACATCTTTGTTCCAGGCCAGGAACGATTTCTTCATGTGATTTGCAATCAGGAGACACAGTTGATCACGCTGAGTTTTGTCTTCTGTGGCAATTGCAATATCAATCAGGTTTTCTATGTTTTTCCCGTAATGTTTTATGCGAATCAATTCAGAAGGGTAGGGAAGCTTCTCCGTTCTAGGGTGTACCATTTCCGGTGTTGGCTTTGGGAATGGTCCCTCCACATCTATTTTAAAGTCGGTCATAATGGTAATATGGTCCCATAATTTTTTCGAGAAATCCTGAACATCCTTTACGTTCGGGTACATGTTGCTCATCACATCAATAATTGCGAAGGCACAACGTGTCCGTTCCGCTTTATCAGGGATCTCCATCATCTGATCAACCATGGTTTGAATGTTACGACCGTATTCAGGAAGAAGAAGTTTTTTACGCGTGGTGTTATAATCCATTGAGAATGTTTCTGTTTTGTTGTATTTGGCAAATTTAACGGTTTTAATTGGTGTCTGCAAACCTTTGTCTTGTGATTATGATAGTGTGTTTGTTTTAAAGGTTTAATAGCCAAAAAGATGGATGCAATCCGGCTTCCTGCTCCA
>JBFHER010000414.1:0-2580 GCA_041584055.1 Bacteroidales bacterium | reverse complement strand
GCAGGTTACAAGGTGAAGGCATATACAAATTCAGAAAATTTTGTTGGAAGTAATGCAACTGAATTCGATGTATTTGTGAAAAATTGGATGCTATATTGTGATACAAATGCTGTGGTGCAGGCCTTTATTAAAAGTCAACCTTACCACACTGGTGTTTGGAACAGGACAACACAAAGATACGAAGATGCAACAGCGACCTATCCCTACCGAAAGTACATGTTCTGTTATGCAGAATATGTCCTGAAAGATTATGCCCTCCGTTATGGTAAATACATTGATAATTGGATTTTTGATGATGGTTCAACAATGGAACAAAATGGTGATAATGCCACAAGTGGTCTCATCGAAGAACAACGCATATACCAGGCCTTTGCCGATGCGGTACATGCGGGAAATCCCGACATTCCTGTGGCTTTTAACAATGGAAGGAGTACCATCAATTACGCGTCTTATCCTTTTGCCCATGCTGTGCAGTTTGATGACTTTACATTTGGCCATGCCTTTGGAGGAAATAATAACCATGCTGAAAAAGTAGACGGAAACCAGTTTAATCTTAACTATCAACATATAACGCGCATGACAGAAACCAATGCTTATGTGCATGCAGGAGGCAATTGGACATGGGATGATAAGATTGTAGGAAACTTTCATTCTAAATTATCAACAACCGCATGGAAATATGGACCGGTTCAGGCTTGGGAACAAGCTGATTTTAATCAATGGAACCTGGAGGCAATGCAGGCAGGAGGTTCGATGACATGGGGTGGTTCTTTTAATAGAAGCTATACAGCAGTTTACGACTGGGTTTACGTTTTACTAAAGGGATTGGACGATTACCTTGCCCAATATGAAAAACCCGGAGCACCTAACTGGGCACGCGCTTATACCTTGCTTCCGGTTGCCAACGTTGGGAATGCTTATGCGCATGATTTGATGGAAGATCAGGACTTTTGGGATCCGGAAGGAGATGAAATAACAGCAGTAGAGGTTGTTTCAGAAGACGCTGCACCATCATGGTTAACAATAAGTGAAACAAAAGATGGAACATGGACTTTGAGTGGTATCCCAAATGAAACCTCGACAACGAGTTATGATTTTCGTCTACGGGTCAAAGATGCCTCAGGCGAAAGCGATAGAACAGTGCATTTAAAGGTGATTGACCCCAATGCAATGATCCCGGTTGTAAAGCTGAACATCTCCTCGCATGCGTATGACATGTATTTAGGCAGTATCTACCAGTTGGAAACAGAGCTTTTACCTTTGGATGCTAGCAATCAGAACGTTCGTTGGAGCAGTGGTGATTCCCTTGTGGCAAAAGTGAATGCAAATGGTCTGGTTACGGCAATTGATACAGGTAAGGTCATGATAACCGCCACTTCCGAAGATGGGAAGGTTAGTGATTCATGCGAAATAAGTATCAAGATTAAAGAAAAAGAAAAATGCACATCGGCCAACATTGCCTTGTGCGGTACGGCTAGTCAATCATCTACAGATTATAGCGCGCCTGCATCACGTGCCATTGACGGAAATACAGATGGTAATTTTGCCAACAATTCAGTTACACACACCTTAACCGAGGCAAACCCATGGTGGGAGGTCGATCTGGGACTGGAATACAGCATTGGGGACATTGTTATTTACAACCGTTTAGGTAAAAACAATGTTCGAATGGCAAACTTCACCTTAACGGTGTTCAATGCACATGGCGATACGGTTTTTTCACAATTCAATGCCGATTATCCCAATCCATCTCAAACCTATGACGCAGGTGGTGTTACAGGGCAACGTGTTAGAATTCAGTTGAACACCACAAATGCTTTGCATATGGCAGAAGTTGAGGTGTACGAATTTGTAGTGGATTCGGGAAGTACTGCCATAAATGAAGCAGTTCAGGGAAGTACCAATATTCGTTTTTTTCCCAATCCGGCAAGTGGGATACTCAATTACAACATAAAAGGGATGAAGGGGATGAGCGCTTTCTCTGTCCATTCAATTACGGGTCAGCAAATGTTTACCCATAAATTAATATCTGCCAAAGGATATATGGATATCAGCTCATTGAAAAGCGGCGTATACCTTGTTAAGACGCTGGGGGATGAAACGATTACCACCAGTTTTATTAAAGAATAAAACGTTTGAAGCAATGCGTCTCTATGGCATTATTGGGGAGTGGATGACTGTGAACAGTGAGTCAATTCATGACACATCCAAATCCATTTAACGAAAGGCCTGAGTGGGGCGATGTTTGTATGAATAAGGAGGGAAATGTATTGTATCTGCATGTTCTTCATATGCCTGAAACGGGTCACATCTCCCTTGAAAAATTACCGGTCAGGGTCACCTCTGTAAACCGACTTGATAATGGACAAGGAATTGATTTTGAGCAGAAAGGAGGAAGCTTTAACATCTCATGTCCCGGGCGGTCAAAAGATGCATTGGATATGGTTCTGAAAGTGGAAATAGATAAACCTATGTTGTAATTTACGTTTGCGTTTGTCGAAGGCATAACTAAAAAAAGGAATTTAATTTAAATGATATGAAAACAGATCAATTATATAGATCACTATTATTGCTAACGAT
>JBFHER010000413.1:0-2583 GCA_041584055.1 Bacteroidales bacterium | reverse complement strand
GTTTCGTAGTAAACCTCGAGCATCTTGGCACTGCCTGCAGGAACGTAACTGACTTCTTTTGTATCAGCAGGGATCATCACCGATTCACCCATTTTTACTTCAACAGCCTCACCTTCTTCCATCTGTATTGAAAAACCTCCTTCAAGACAAACCAACAAGACAAACGAATCGAGGTAGTAGTAATCACGTTTAACCGTTTGATTGATTTTAATGATATTTGTCGTGAAAAAAGGTGACTGCGCCAGATTGACCGGTTTGTTATCCTCCAGGTCGTACTTTGTTTTAAAGGCCTCCGGCACAGAAAAGTCTATCACATCCAATCCATCCTGAACGTGCAGTTCTCGTTCATTTCCTGCTTCATCTTTTCTGTTATAATCGTAGATCCGATAGGTAATGTCGGATGTTTGTTGAATCTCAGCCACAATGGTTCCTGTTCTCAAGGCATGCACTCTGCCTGCAGGGATAAAAAATACATCATCTTTAAAGATTGGCAAGACAGCAAGCGAGTCCATAATTTCGGGCCCCTTTACGCTTTTGGCAAACTCTTCAGGGGAGATTTCTTTCTCAAAACCGGGAATAATGGTTGCACCGGGAGCTGCATCCAGAATGTACCACATTTCTGTTTTACCCAGTGATTTATGCTTTGTCAATGCAACTTCATCCGTTGGATGCACCTGAATACTTAAATCCGCATTGGCATCGATTAACTTAACTAAAATCGGCAGCATGGTTCCAAATTTCTGATATACGGAATCACCAACCAAATCTCCCATGTAGATCTCAATCAACTCATCAAGTTGGTTACCTGCCAGATATCCATTGGACACAACAGAAACGTTCCCCTCAACAGTACTAATTTCCCAGGATTCACCATACCTGGCTTTCGGATTATCTCCTTTACCAAGTTTTGAATTCAAATAATTACCGCCCCATATTTTCTCATGCAAAATGGGTGCAAATTTCAATGGATACAATGCTGCCATAACGTTAAAGTTTCCCACAAAAGTATTCATTTATGGGAATAATTAAAAACCTGTGCTATTTTTGTTTTCGCAATAAAAATCATATGAAACATTTGAAGCAAATAATCGCCATAATTCTCCTCACATGCGGTCATGCCGGATCAATAATATCCGCACAACGCTCTCTGCCACCTGAAAAACCGAAACTGGTGCTTTGTTTGATAATAGAAGGTCTTCAACCGGATTACCTTGAACGATTTCAGTCTAATTTCTCGGATGGAGGATTCAACCGTTTGAAAGATCAGGGAAAGTTTTATGCCAATGCAGGCTACGATTATGCTGTTTCAATGCCAGGTCCTAATCATGCTTCTATTGTAACCGGAACTACGCCACGACATCATGGCATCACCTCAAAACAATGGTACGATCGTTACACAAAGGAACTTGTAAATTGCCATGCAGACTCAAAAAGCTTCATCGTGGGAGGTCTGGAAGCAGAAAAAGGTGTTTCAGCCCGACATCTGAAGTCCTCCACCATTGGTGATGAACTAAAGTTAAGTACCTATGGCAACGGAAAAGTGGTTTCCCTGTCGTTGGATTCCGAATCGGCTGTTTTACTGGCTGGCCATTCTGCTGATGCCGTTTACTGGATGGATGATGTTACTGGCAACTGGATTTCGTCAGATTACTACATTGACTGGTTGCCCGAGTGGGTTGAAAAATTCAACGGAAAGAAATATGGCGAGTTTTACCTGAATAATCGCTGGGAATTATTGCTTGATGAAAAGCAATATCAATACGATCAGAAAAAACGTGTTTACAAAGATTATTCACTCCCCATTGAGTTGAGTAAGTACAAATCAAAAAAACAACCTTACGAAGTTTTAAAACAAACGCCTTTTGGCAATATGCTGCTTAAAGATTTTGCCAGTGAAGCCGTAAAAAATGAAAAGCTGGGGGATGATGATGTGACAGACATTCTTTTGATCAATTTTAAAGGAGCCCCTTCTTTAGAGGATCAACATTTCGGACCATTTAACATCGAAATGGAGGATTTTTACATTCGTCTTGATCAGGAAATTGAGAAACTCCTTGCCTCCCTTGAAGAAAAAATAGGACGCCAGAATATGCTCACCGTCATGACCGGCACTCAAAGTACCTCCATCAAACCAGAATACCTTGAAAATTATAACATCCCGTCGGGCTACTTTATGCATGACCGGTCTTTGGCCTTGCTTAATACTTATCTGATGGCATTGTACGGACAGGGTAAGTGGATTGAAAAATACCATGCAGGACAGGTATATCTGAACCATGAGCTCATTGAAAATTCTAACTATAATCTGATCGAGATGCAGGACAAAACAGCTGAATTCCTTAATGAGTTTACGGGTGTTTCAGCGGCCATACCTGCCTGGGTTTTAGGGAACAGACAATACGACAGCGGACTGTATCATAAAATTCAGGAATCATATCACAACAAGCGTTCCGGTGATGTGATCATCACACTTGCCCCTGGCTGGGTAGAAGAAAACGGAAAACAGGAAATCGTTTCAGGCAATATCAACCAACGTATTCCTGTTTGCTTTTATGGCTGGAAGGTAGGACGAGGGAAAAGTAC
>JBFHER010000412.1:0-2607 GCA_041584055.1 Bacteroidales bacterium | reverse complement strand
GTAGTTAAAAAAACGTTAAAACGACTTTGTTGTGTAACCATTTGGATTTTAATGCGTCTTATGACTGTATTTAAAATTTGCCGGCAAACAGATTTTTAACCAACAAAACTCAGAAATCATGAAAAAACCAGTTCGTACCGTTAGCAGTTTCACCCTCCTGTTTCTACTATGTGCAACCCTCGTATCTGCAACGCCTAAATTAAAAGAATCCAATACGGAATTCGGGAAATATCAAATTAAAGCTGCACAAAAAACAATTTCGATTGATGGAGTGCAGGTGCCCACTTACACAGTATTCTACAATAACTTTGAAGATCCCGTACATATTGGAATCCTGAATACAAAAAAATGCAAGAACTTTATCGTTCGAACAACAGATGGATTTGAAGTTCTTTACGTATGTAACAAATCGTATTTTGGTGTGGATAAAATGGATAAGGATTTTTCCCTGCATAAAACCTCATCAAAATATAAACTAAATCGCACCGAATTTTTACATCAGCGTGTGATCACAACAAATCAAAAAACAGAGGAGCAGTTACTGGAACTGATAGCTTGCTATCTGCCCATGCTCATTGAAAAAGCATAAGCATTTGCAGTTCGAAAGTACGATCCGTGAGCAGTAGTGTTAGCATTTCTCTTTCCAAATGTTCACGGATTGTTTTTTATAAAGCATTCAGCAAGTTATGAGTGTGTGAATGAGAAGGAGCATGATTTTGAACTAAACCTAAAGTTTCAGCGCACAATTTATTCCCATATCGTATATTTATTTATATTTTACTTCAATCACGTAGCGTTAAAGAATGTTATTGTAGCAAACTCTGTTAGATTCTTATTGTTTAAAAACCTAAATTCGCGTCTCAAAATTTAACCAATGAAAAGGAATCTGTTGTTTGTGCTTACGCTTATTTTCCTGATGCATTACACATCATATGGACAACAGTCCGGGAATCTTATCGGGGGCTATATTAAGGATGCGATAAATGCAGAAGCCTTACCAGGTGCATCTGTTCTGGATTTAAATTCTTTGAAAGGCACCTCCACAAATGAGGACGGTTACTTTGAAATAGAATTACCAGAAGGAAAACAAGAATTAAGATTATCATTCATTGGATACACAACCATTGTAAGAGCGGTATCTGTACCTCACACCAGGCCGTATAATTTTTATCTAAAACCATCTTCAACAACACTGCAAGCCGTCTCTGTTAAAGCGCAGCGTGCGGATCAGAATGTGGTGAGTACACAAATGGGAATGCAGAAACTGGACAAGGTTACTGTAAAAGAGATCCCTGCATTTTTAGGGGAAACGGATGCATTGAAAGTGCTTCAGTTGCTTCCCGGTGTGCAGGCAACATCTGAAGGAAGCAGTGGTTTTAGTGTAAGAGGTGGAGCTCCGGATCAAAACCTGATTCTGTTGGACGATGTCCCGGTGTTCAGCGCATCACATTTGCTGGGTTTCTTTTCGGTCTTCAACAACGATGTGGTTGAAGATCTTACCATTTACAAGGGAGATATTCCCACCCGATATGGCGGCAGATTATCGTCACTGCTTGATATAAAAACGAAGAACGGAAAACTCGGTCGCATTGAAGGTCAGGGTGGCATTGGAACCATATCGTCCCGGCTTACGCTTGAAGGAGGCATAACGCCTAAAACGTCATTTATGATTGGTGGACGCAGGACCTATGCTGATTTAGCGCTTAATTTTTCAAAGGACGAAAACCTTAAAAACAGTCAGCTCTATTTTTACGACTTAAACGCCAAACTGAGCCATACAATTAATGAGAACAATCGCATTTTCCTGAATGCTTATTCTGGGGATGATTACTTTTTAAACAATAGCAGTGGTGTGATTTTTGGCAATACACTTGGCTCTTTTAACTGGTATCATTATTTCAATCAACGGCTAAGAAGTGATTTCACCGTATTTACAACCGACTACAGCTACAAGTTTCAGTTACCTGAAGGTACGCCGGCGGCGTTTGATTGGACATCCGGCATTCGAGATTATGGAATCCGATATGATCTGATTTTTGAGCCCGATGAAAAAACGATGCTTGAATTTGGTGCCAGTTCCATTTATCATCAATTTGAGCCCGGAACGTTTAGAGGCGTTGGTGACAGTACTTTTTTTGGCGAAGTAAAGATTGATGAAACACGTTCACTTGAACATGGTATATATATCTCATACAGACGAGAACTCACATCCCGTTTAAAGTTAAGAGCAGGCGTCCGTTTCTCACTCTATCAAAGCATTGGTCCGGGTACAGTTTATAACTTTGATGAGAACTATACAAGAATAGATTCTTCCGTTTATACAAGTGGAGAAATATATCAAAACTACTGGGCACCTGAACCAAGAATTGGTTTGACCTATTTACTCAACAAATCAACCTCTTTAAAAGGCAGTTACGCCCGCAATGTACAGTACATGCAGCTGGCTCAAAATTCGACCTCAGGAACACCGATTGATTATTGGTTCTCTTCAAGTCCAAACATTCAACCTCAAAGCAGTGACCAGCTTGCATTTGGCGTTTTCAAGAACCTGTTTAACAACAGCGTTGAGCTTTCACTGGAAGGGTTTCATAAATGGTATCATCACGC
>JBFHER010000411.1:0-2658 GCA_041584055.1 Bacteroidales bacterium | reverse complement strand
GGTAACCTTTCTGTTTTTTTGCTATACCCAAAGAGGTTTTTTTCCGAATCGTTAACAGGTAAAGCCTCAATGAAGAAGTTTGTATTTTTAAGCGTATGAGGCGTCAGTATCACTGTTTCACCCGCCTTAAGATCAATGGTCAGGCGTCCTTTTTCATCTTTTTGAACGATGCGTGAGTTTTTTGTTACATCCTTGCCATTTATATAGATTATTGGATTAACGATATCGGTTTTAACCACACAAGGGGAACCAATTAAACTGTTAATTTCGACAAACTGAGTTAGCCCATTGTTCTTTTTCGCACTGACCAAAAATGCGCCCTGCGTACGCAGATCCTTAAAAGCTGCATCCCCCCAACGCTCCGGGGTTCCAGGAAATACATTAATAACACCCCCCATGCTTTGCAACAACATATCATGGACACAGGTAGCAAAAGAAAGTGGACTTTCAATCACAGGGTTGCCTTCGGCATACATCGTTGTTGATGATACATTTTTATGTTTTATTAAAAAATCGAGATAATAATATGCCTTTTCTGCATCCCCAAGAGCTGCATACATGGAAGCCGCGCCAGTGGCCGTGTAACCAGTAACAGGCATGGCGTTAACCTTTTTCTCGCTGTTAATAGATACATCCAACCAATGGTCCAGCGATTTACGTACAAGCGCACTGTCATTTTCTGTGGTTAAAAGAGCCAGTGGATAAAATGGAAGCAGGTGTGAATAGTGGCGGTGAGGCGTGTCGAATGGCACATCCCTACCTATACGAAGTCCGTTTTCATCTATCTGAAAACCAATCAGGTTATCAACAATGTTTTGCCATTCGTGCAAAAGAGGATCGTTAAGACCATGCTTATGATTAATCGCGATAAGCGTTTGTGCAGTCCACTGCATTAAACCAATTGTAAAATTCATATCGACGCCATGTCCTCCCGGATATTCCGGTGACCAACTGTTTTTTATATGAATTTTACCATCACCCATATTCAGCGGATTTTCCTTTAAATAATGAAGGTAAGCATTCATTGTTTTCTTTAGAAGCGGGAAAAGGTTATCACGCATTCTTTCATAATCTCCTGCATACTGGCAATGCAGCCAATAATCATGTAAAATCCAGGCTAACATATCAGGCACTTTGGCTCCATTGTAGGCAATTAGATCCTGAGGAAACAAGGCTGCAATAGCCATACTGTTATCCCAATGCCCGGGCACATTATCTTCCAGATTTTTTGCATGTTTATCTATCCAGTTAGGCAAAGACGCTCCGACGGATAAACGATTGGCGGTCAGGTGTGTCCAATATTGCAGTTCAACATTTAAGTCACCCCAAACCATGGGCCAGAATGTTTTGTGATACCAGGGCCCCATTAAGTCCATAATTGGCCCGTTACCCCTTGATGCTGAAGCAAACTTATACATCTGTATCCAGTAAAATGATTCTTTCTCCGTATCATTTATCGTTATAAAACTGAGTGGGTAATATGCATGCCACCATTGCTGATGCAAAGCGTTAAACGTGTTATTGGCAAGCGTCTGGTTTGCTTTGCTGAGATTATCCTTTACAATTTTCTTGCTGTTATGCTCAGGAAAACTATGATGAATGCTTGCGATTAATCTTTGCGTACCGGAAGCATCTCCAGATATTTCCCATGCTGTTGTGGTTTCTCCACGGTTTTTGTATAAAGACTGATAGCATAGGTTAAAACCTTCCTCTTTACTAATACTTGCTTTTGGCGGCATTGGCATTGGATCATTCCGCATTTTATCCCAATTGCCTCCTTTGGGACCTCCTCCACCCTGCAAGGTTTCCCATACCGGTGGAATCGGTTCTTCAGGATGCCAGGTAATCAAAATTTCTTCACCTTTCTGGGCAATTGTTTCAAAATAAATGACATCCATACAGCTATGGGAATATCCTTTGATTTGATAAGCACCTGTTGATGTGTATACGGTTCCATTTAATTCGGCATTCCATAAACTTAAACGCAAATCAACCCCGGTAATATCCCCTTTGGAAGTCAGGTTGAAATGACCAAGTGGCAAGCGGCTTCTGTAAATCCACAATCGCTGATCCGTTTTATCCACACCCTCCCGATGGTCGGCATGATCGTGCCTACCAGTGAAAATTGACATGACGTTTTTAGCTTCATCCTTTGACTGATAGAAAAGAAAACCCACATTGCCGTTGCCTGAGAAAGGTGAAACCTCCCAACGGTGAGGGATCCTATCCCACAACATATCATGCCTGGAAAGAAACGCTTCATAATCTACTTTTAGCTCTACCTGTTGTCCCCTTAAACCTGGGGAAAGCAAAAAAAACATGATCCCAACCCACAACTTCATTGCACTTTTATTTATGTATTTGTTTAAAGTAAGATTCATCATGATTTTTTCTAAAGATTAAGCGGACTTTGAACATATGTGTTTTATCCGTCGCAGCAAGCTAACCCTAACTGCCCTAAATTATTCATTAACGAACGCAACATTATCAAGCTTAACGACAATTGTATTTGGCCACGATCGGTTATTGTAAATTCGTTGTGCTCTCACCACCGATATTTCCAGCCCTTTCGATGTTTGCTCAAACCTTGATTTTACATCCGCATCGGGTTCATATTCGAGAACTTTATCGTTCTGTCCAAGGATGGAGATTACTGTG
>JBFHER010000410.1:0-2675 GCA_041584055.1 Bacteroidales bacterium | reverse complement strand
TGGAGGTGCTTTCGAAGGTTTGCAATTGACTATAAATAAAGGGTGCGGGATTGAAATATATCCTGAATAAAATACATAAAAATGAATATTCTTGATAAAATAATCGCCTACAAACGCACAGAGGTTCAGTTACAAAAAAAAACTGTGTCTTTGGCTCAATTAAAGGAGCAGATAATTGACGCACCGAGGGTACCTTCACTGTATCAATCATTAACAGATGAAAAAAAGAACGGTATTATTTCTGAGTTCAAGCGACGGTCTCCTTCCAAAGACTGGATCAATAAAGATGCCAGAGTGGAAGATGTGGTTCCTTTTTACGAAGAAGCAAAAGTAAGCGGAATTTCGGTACTGACTGACAATCATTTTTTTGGAGGAACAACACAAGACCTGATCAATGCACGAAAGGTAACAAGCATTCCAATTCTTCGGAAAGATTTCATCATTGATCCTTACCAAATCATCGAAGCCAGAGCCATTGGAGCGTCAGCAATTTTGCTGATTGCTTCCGTTTTATCAAAAGAAACCGTGCATCAATTGGCGGGTGTTGCGAGAGAGTATGACCTGGACATCCTATTTGAAGTCCACGATTTAGAAGAACTTGACAAGCTTTCACCCCTTATCAATGTGGTCGGTGTTAACAACAGAAATCTGAAAACATTTGAAGTGGATATCGAAAACGCCATTCGCATTGCGAAACAAATTCCCGACAGATGCGTGAAGGTTGCTGAAAGCGGTATAAGCAGTATTGAATCCATTGCATACCTGAAGTCACATGGATTTAAGGGCTTTCTTATCGGTGAAAACTTCATGAAGACACAGAATCCGGGCAAAGCAGCCATTGAGTTTGCATCACAACTTTAACAAAAATGAGCACATCACTTAAAATAAAAGTTTGCGGCATGAAGTTTCCGAACAACATGACCGATGTAGCTGACCTGGGCATCGATTATATGGGATTTATCTTCT
This sequence comes from Bacteroidales bacterium, assembly GCA_041584055.1. Taxonomy (GTDB): domain Bacteria; phylum Bacteroidota; class Bacteroidia; order Bacteroidales; family UBA5342; genus JBFHER01. The sequence continues at coordinate 1,709 of JBFHER010000410.1, read as the reverse complement.
ACCCAAAGTCACCTCGATACATGCATGATGCCTTGCAAAAGAAACAGCTTGATCGTTTACCGGCATCCATTCAAAAAGTGGGTGTATTTGTGAATGAAACAGAAGAAGCCATCCTTCAACAGGCACAAAACTTTGGGCTGGATGTCATTCAGTTGCATGGCAACGAAACACCGGATCTTTGTAAGGTGCTCAAACAAAATAAACTTGTAATTTTCAAAGCCTTCAGCGTTGACAGCGCATTTAATCCCGAATCAATCCGACCTTATGAGACTGTGGTTGATTACATCCTGCTGGATACCAAAACGAAAGCGCATGGCGGGAGTGGAAAAAAATTTGATTGGGACATCCTTGAAAAAACACAGACAAAGAAACCGCTTATTTTAAGTGGCGGCATCGGTCCTGAAGATGCAAGTGAAATAAAAGCGTTAAATCATTTAAATATCCACGCATTGGATCTAAACAGCCGATTTGAAGATGAACCGGGATTAAAAAACATAAAATTATTAACCAGGTTTTTAAACGAACTCAACTCATAATCACCAATACATCCTCCAGAGGACTTAACAAACAAAAAAGATGAAACGAATAAAATCAAAATACCTAGCAGACGAAAAGGGCTTTTATGGTGAATTTGGAGGAGCATACATTCCTGAAATGCTATACCCCAACATCAAAGCACTTAGAGAAAGCTATCAAACGCTGATTGACTCCCCCGAATTTCAGACCGAGTTTAATGCGCTGTTGAGAAATTATGTAGGCCGCCCCAGCCCCTTGTATCTTGCTGAGAGACTCAGTAAAAAATACGGCGCTAAAATTTATTTAAAGCGTGAAGACCTGAATCACACAGGCTCACATAAGCTTAACAACACCATCGGACAAATACTTGTTGCCAAAGCGCTAGGAAAAAAACGGATCATCGCTGAAACCGGTGCGGGCCAGCACGGTGTAGCCACGGCAACCGTTTGTGCCAGAATCGGCCTGCAATGCGTTGTATACATGGGCGAAACCGACATAAAACGACAGGCTCCAAACGTGGCACGCATGGAAATGCTCGGTGCAGAAGTAAGGGCTGCCATGTGCGGAAACAGAACTTTAAAGGATGCAACCAACGAAGCATTGCGCGATTGGATTAACAATCCTGTGGATACGTTTTACATCATCGGATCAGTGGTGGGACCTCATCCTTATCCGGACATGGTGATGCAATTTCAATCGGTGATCAGCGAAGAAATCAGAAAACAACTGCTCGAACAGGAAGGTACTGAAACTCCCGATTATGTGTTTGCCTGTGTGGGCGGCGGAAGCAATGCAGCTGGTGCTTTTTACCACTTCATCAATGATGAAGCCGTAAAATTAATCGCCGTAGAGGCTGCAGGACTGGGTGCACACACACATGAAACTGCCGCAACCACTGCCGTTGGAGACACAGGGATACTCCATAGTTCCAAAACATTGTTGATGCAGGATGAAGACGGACAAATCATTGAGCCTTATTCAATTTCAGCAGGACTCGACTACCCGGGGATAGGCCCCTTCCATTCCAACTTATTTACAACGAAACGCGGAATATTTCTCAATGCAACCGATCAGGAAGCCCTGGATGCTGCTTTTGAACTCACACGACTGGAAGGCATTATTCCGGCCCTGGAGTCAGCCCATGCGCTGGCAGCATTAAAGAAAGTGACCTTTAAGAAAGACGACGTAGTTGT
>JBFHER010000409.1:0-2687 GCA_041584055.1 Bacteroidales bacterium | reverse complement strand
GGATCTTAGGTGGTCAACTAATAAAACTGATCACAATACCCAGTAAACGCACAAATGTTCGGTTATTCTGTATCTGAACTGCGTGCGGCTGTTCAGCAGAGTAACTACGCCATTGTAATGATGAGACCAGGTAACCTTAACATGGAGGTACTGAGCAGCAGTGCCAGAAATATTGAGTGTAAAGGCTCCCAAAATATGTAACTGATTAAAGTGCTTAAAACAAGGGTCCTTGCATCTCTACGTTTGCAAGGGACTTAGAGGTGCTCCTGATATTGCTACTTGTTGAAAGGGGAATTCAATTATTGGCGTTAAACTTACTGTACGAGGATACTATCCTTAGGGCTATGGCAGCATGCATGGCATTGGTATGGATAAGGTGTTTTGGAGATGAACGCTGTGGTTTAAAAATAACTGGAACAGGAAGACCATCAACCGTACAAAAGTTCAGCAAAGGGCCTTCGGTCATGGAATCTATATGTAGCGTTGTTTTCACAACAATAAAAATAGTGTGTTTTAAAAAACACAGAATCAATAGAATCATCTGTTTTGTTGATAAAATAGCCCCAAACATCAAATAAATTTCGAGTTCGTAGTAATAAGTGCTTTGTTTGTATCATAAAAGCATTAAGAATGAAGACAATACGAAATTTATGGATACTGATATTTGGCATCATCTTACTACCTTGGGCAAACGCAAGTGAAAAAAGTGAGTTCAATCAAGCTGAACAAAAAGCGTCACCGGTCAATGTTAGCAAAGAATCGCTGGAGGGAATTGACTTCAGTGTTACAATTTTAGGATCCGGGAACCCGCAGTACAATCCCGAACGTTCAGGCCCATCGGCATTGGTTCAATTCAAGGGGGCAAAATTTTTAGTGGACATGGGCAATGGGACCAGGGCGCAGCTTGAGAAACTGGGCTTTACAAGAAGAAACAGTCCGGATGCACTGTTGCTTACCCACCATCATTTAGACCACAACGAAGAGTTTATACCGATGGTGCACCAAAAATTAATGATCCCGGGTGATTTTTTAATCGCCGGCCCTGCCCCCATAAAAGAGATGACAGATTATGTGGCTAAGTTTTACAGGGAAGACCTCGATTACCGACAAAGTAACAAAGGACAATCTTTTGACATCAACAAGGCCAATGCTGTTGTAAAAGAACTGGAAGGAGAAAACACATTCGCTTATAAAGGGCTGCAAATTTCTACCATCGAGGTTCCACATTCAATTTATACCCTGGCTTACCGTTTCGATGCCAATGGGAAATCAATCGTTGTATCGGGTGATCTTTCTTACACCCCGAACCTGCCAAAATTGGCGAAAGATGCTGATGTATTGGTGCTTGACTGTCAGGTTGTTCGCGAAGGGGCGGGCAACAGACAAAAAAACGCTGATATTGGCAATAGAAACAGGCCTAACAATGGAGCACATGCCACCATTGAGGAAGGCGCCAGAATGGCTGCCGAAGCTGGCGTAAAAATTTTATTAATTACCCACCTTTCAAACGCAAATATCGACGAGGAAGCAACCAAAGCAAAAATCTCAGAACAATTTAAGGGACAGGTCATTCTTGCCGAGGATTTTTTGACAGTATCCGGAAGCGGAGAGGTATTTATGTTGAATCACAAATAAAATAAAATTGTACTTTTAATACTTTCTAAGCAAAAATGAAACGCATAAAAAACATATTAACAATTGCTCTAACTGCCAGTATTGCGCAGCTATCTGCACAAACATCTGCAGTTGGTTCATATACCATTGTTGATACCGACCAGCAAAAATGTTATAACAACTCGAGCGAGATTGCTGCCCCGGAAAAAGGTGAAGCATTTTACGGACAAGATGCGCAACACCAGGGAAACCAGCCATCGTACACCGACAATGGTGATGGAACAATTACCGATAATGTGACGGGCTTGATGTGGCAAAAAGGATTCGAAGTGCTGACTTATGCCGAAGCGCTTGAAAAAGTAAAAAGTTTTAAGCTGGCACATCATACCGATTGGCGTATTCCAACCATAAAAGAAGCCTACTCGTTGATGCTTTTTAGCGGTGTTGATGCCAGCAGTCGCGAAATGAATAAAATACCTGAAAGTGCCAAACCTTTTATACATACCGATTACTTCGATTTTAAATATGGCGCAAACGGCGATCGCATCATTGACACGCAAATGATGTCCTCAACTATTTATAAGGGAAAAACAATGGGGGGAAACACAACCGTGTTTGGCGTGAATATTGCAGATGGACGGATAAAAGGATATCCTACAACAACGCCCCGTGGCGACAAAAAACATACCGTTCGTTTTGTGCGAGGGAATGCCGATTATGGCTTAAATCATTTCATTGACAATGGCGATGGTACAGTTTCGGATTTGGCTAGCGAATTAATGTGGCAGCAAAGCGACAGCAAAAAGGGCATGAATTGGGAAGAAGCATTGGCCTGGGTGGATGAAATGAACGCTGAAAATTATTCGGGATATAATGATTGGAGGCTGCCCAATGCCAAAGAGTTGCATAGCATATTGGATTACAGCAATTCTCCCCAATGGAATGGGAAAGCTGCCATTGATTCGATTTTTGAAATAAGTAAAATAAAAGACGAAGAGAACGCGGATAATTATCCTTTCTTTTGGACATCAACAACGCTGGTGGGGCAGCGGGGTGGACAGCAAGCCATTTAT
>JBFHER010000408.1:0-2708 GCA_041584055.1 Bacteroidales bacterium | reverse complement strand
TTTGTGGATACAACGAAGTTTTCTTCACCAAATTCGTTGCGAACAAGGCCATCTGCTTCAGCATCGTTTAACCATTCAGAACCGTTTACAAGGTATCTACATTCAAATTCCTGATCTATTGGAAATTCTACAACGGCACTGAATCCACCTGATTTAAGCTTTTTCATTTCCTCTGCACCTTTATCCCAGGCATTGAAGTCGCCTAATATTTGAACGCTGTTAGCATCACCAACAAGCTCTTTTTCTAATTTAAATGTAACCTTACAAACTGGCTTCGATTTCAAATACTGTTTTTTGAAACTCATGACTTAATGTTTTAAGTTAAATAATATTGGGAATTAGTTTGTACTCTAATTTAAGGTCTTAAATTCAAAGCAAAGATATGGAATTTATGTTAAAGTATATGTCAAATTCATTTCATTTTGGTTGAAATGTATGGAATTCAAGTATATATATGTCAAAGTGTAACGTAGATTGTGCGTTTTGACGAGATCATGAAAGCCTTTTAAATAGCGATAATTGAACTTCTTTTATATTAATTATAAAGCAGATCACTTCTTTTATTTGATGGTAAAACTTTTTAATAAATATGAGATGGGATTCCTTCCTGAACCAGCTGAATGCACTATTTTTGAGAAAATTATTTAACGCAATGGCAAATTTGTATCGTATTCTTTTTATTGTTTTGAGCTTGATTTGGCTTCCAGTGACAAGTGGAGCAGATAATCCCCCGAAAAGAGAATTAAGAGCGGTTTGGGTTGCCACGGTGATGAATATAGATTGGCCTTCAAAGCAGGGGTTGGATGCAGATGCGCAAATGCAGGAGATTGACAAGCTTTTGGATAAACACAAAGCCCTTGGAATGAATGCGATCATTCTTCAGGTACGTTCTGCCTCAGATGCAATTTATCCAAGTGGTCTGGCACCCTGGTCAAGGTATTTAACAGGCACGCAGGGCGCTGCACCGGATCCCTTTTATGATCCACTCGAGTATTATATTGAAGCTTGCCATTTACGGGGTTTGGAATTTCATGCATGGTTTAATCCCTACCGTGTAAAGCAAAACTTAGAGGAAGAACTGGATGCAGGTCATGTCTTGCATCAACATCCAGAGTGGGGATGGGAGTACAACAATCGGCTTTACATGGATCCAGGAAATCCTGAGGTAAGAGACTATTTGAAACAGGTGGTTTTGGAAGTGGTGAATCGCTATGATATTGATGCGGTTCATTTTGATGATTATTTCTATCCCTATCCGATTGTCGGCATGCAACTGCCTGACAGCTTGAGCTTCAGTCGTTACGCCGGGCATTTTAAAAGTGAAGAAATTGATGATTGGCGTCGTGAAAATGTTAATCGGTTTATCCATGAACTCAGTATTGAAATAAAGCAAGTTAAACCCTGGGTGAAATTTGGGGTGAGTCCTTTTGGTGTCTGGCGTAATTCTGATGTGGATCCGAAAGGATCAAAAACGCAGGCAGGGATTACCAACTATGATCATATTTATGCGGATGTGCTGAAATGGCAACAGGAACACTGGGTTGATTATATGATGCCACAGCTTTACTGGCACCGTGGACATCCCGCTGCCGATTTCCTTGAACTCTGTGAATGGTGGGCGGAAAATTCATATGGTCGTGAGATGTATGTTGGGCATGGTGTTTATCGACTGAATGAGCGTTCAGGAAGAGCGGCATGGAAAAATCCTTCGGAATTACCGGCGCAAATTCGGACTGTCAGAAATAATCTCAAATTGAATGGGAGTGCCTGGTTTAGCAGTCGTCAGTTTGATCAGAACATTCTGGGTTTTAAGGATTCTTTGACTACAAAGTTGTATGAACATCCCGCATTGATTCCTGAAATGCCGTGGCTTGGAGGTGAAAAGCCGGGAGCTCCGTACAATCTTAAGGTTGAACGTATTAAGAAGAAGGGTCGTATTTTAAGTTGGGAGGCTGCTACAGATGGTGTGAATGAAATGGATAAAGCGCGTTTTTTTGTTGTTTATCGTGTGCCCGTAGGACAAGCGTTTGATAAAAATGAGTCAGTGAACATAATTGATGTCATTCGTCAGAAAGAATACCCTCTGAAATCGAGGTTTTTTCTGGCAAAAAAGGAAAAGTTTATATATTATGTGAGCGCTTTAAACAGACTTTACAGCGAGAGTGATTTAAGCGACCCCATTCAAATAAATGAGTAAGCATGAAAAACGTAGATATACTGGTATTATGTAGAACTTCTGATGAAGAACGTGCAATGCTTGAAGACTGGGTTGCAACTGATGAGCAGCTTTGCAATATCATTTATGTTGATGGTTTTAGCACGAGCAGTTTTCGAAAGGGGATTCAAAAACTGAAAACAACATATGTTCTGGTGTTGGATGTGACACTTGCATTTCATCCCGCTTATCAAATGGTAGCACGTATGCAGGCCCTTGAAGAGGCAAATGCTGCTATTGTCTATGCTGATTATTATGAAGAAAAGCTTGGGAAAGTGACGCTCAACCGTTTGATCCCATATCAGGAAGGATGTATTCGTGATGATTTTAATTTTGGGCCTGTAAAGCTTATGTCTTTGGCCGTTCTCAGGGAATGGGCTGTTTGGGAGTCATGCAATTATTCCTTTGCTGCTGCTTATAGTTTACGCTTGTTTGCCTCGCGCAAGGGAAAAATCATCCATTTGCCCGAGCCGCTTTCTACAAAAAAAGAATT
>JBFHER010000407.1:0-2710 GCA_041584055.1 Bacteroidales bacterium | reverse complement strand
TTTATTATTTGGGCGTTGATGGGGCATGGAAACTTATGAAATCGGATGATTTACTTGAGTTCATCAAAAACCATTTTACCTATGAAAAGATTCCTGACCTGAGCGGTGAAGGATACATTAGAATGAATTCAGGGAACTATGCGTATTACAACAATGGAAAGATCCAGGGCCCTTTGAATCAGTTTAAAAATGAATCAGGTCAGACCACACTTTTAAAGGAGACGGAAGATGGTGTGATGTTTCATAGCAATGTGCCTATTAATTCACGCAACTATACCTTGGCAAAACTTCTGCACAATGATTTGACTGAAGAGTATGCGGAAACCCTTACTGATACAACTTTATCAGAGTTCTCTGATTTTTTAATTGCCAGTCGATTGTTAGGCTCCTACAAGTATAGAGATCTCATAACAAAAGAGTATGAGCCAACTTTGAGCTTTTTAAACTTTTTTGAAGAATGGACGATTTTTGCGCCAACTAATGAAGCAATGAGAGAAGCGCGCGCGCAGGGATTAATTCCTTCAAGAAGAGATTCTATGCAAGCCTTCGTATATTATCATTGTGTACCAAACCGTGTGATTTTTGATGATGGAGAAACAGGAGGAACAGGAACCTTTGATACCTATCTGGAGGATGAAACCATTGGTGATGTAACATTCTTTAAGCAGCTTGAAATCAATAATGCAAAGAATAACCTTCAGGTAACTGACGAGACAGGTCAGGTTGTGAATGTGGAACATTCCAATGCTAATATGTTAGCAAAAAAGGGCGTTGTTCATAAAATAAACAGAGTTTTAAAAGCATGGTAAAACACACGATAACCAAAGATTTTGGCATGAAAAAATTATTTAAAATTACGACTGTAATTACGCTCTTATTAGTTTGCGGTTTAAGTCACATTGTTGCACAGGAATCTGTCATCATAAAAGGTCAGGTAATTGATGGCGTGACAAAAGAGCCACTACCTGGTGTAAACGTTGTAGAAATTGATACGAGAGAACGCTTCCTGTCCGGAACAGTGACTGACATGAACGGTAACTATGTCTTTCAGGTAGGGAACAGTGAAAACCCGATTCAGTTTTCTTACATTGGATATGATAAAGTGACAAAACAATTGGATGGACAAACAACCATCAATATTGAGATGAAATCAGGTGCCCTCGAAATCAATGAGGTAACCATCGCTGCATCCAAAATGTCCAATGATGGAATCATTTCTATTCGTGACCAGGCCACTGCGGTGGGACGCCTGGAGTTTGATGAACTTCAATCAGTCATGGGAACATCGGTCGAGGAAATGATGCAGGGACGAATTGCAGGTGTGGACATTACATCCATCTCTGGTGACCCCGGTGCCGGTTTAAATATCCGGATTCGCGGTACAGCAACATTGAATGCAAAAAATACACCTTTAATCGTCGTAAACGGTATCCCCTACAACACTGAAATTGAAGAAGACTTTGATTTTGCAGGTGCTGATGTGGAAAAGTTCGGGAGCATGATTGATGTGGCACCGGAAGACATCGAAAGCATCGAAGTATTAAAAGATGCTGCATCAACTGCCATCTGGGGATCTAAAGCTGCAAACGGTGTATTGATGATTAAAACAAAAAGGGGAATCAAATCCAAACCCATATTTGAATATACCTTTAAACACACCGTCGGCTGGGAGCCGGAATCATTGCCGATGCTAAAAGGTGGGCAGTATGCATCACTCATACAGCAGATGCACTACAATGTGGAACGCAACGAGTTTTATGCCCTGGCGGATGCCAATGAAAAGGATAACCTTTACAATCCGTTCTTCTACGATCCTGCCTGGGAAAATTACAACTACTATTCGCAGGAAACGAATTGGATTGACGAGTTGACCAAAGTGTCTAATTCACAGCAACATGTTTTCTCCGTAAGAGGAGGGGGTGATAAATCAAGGTACAACATGTCGGCAGGTTATTCTAACGAAGATGGAACCACCATTAATAACGGCTTAACCAAGCTGACATTGAGGAGTTCTCTGGACTACGACCTGTCAACAAAATTGCGGTTTTTAACGGATGTGCTCTACACGAGATACGATCAACACAACACCTATGATACTGAAACGAATCAGGTCAGTGGTTTGCGTTCCGTGGCCTATACAAGGATGCCCAATATGAGTATTTACGAGTTTGATAGCTTTGGTAACATGCTAACCGACGAATACTTTACACCACAGGAAACCTTGCAGGGAACTGTACAGAATATTTACAACCCTATTGCTTTGGCCAATCTTGGAATAAACGAACAACTAAAAAATAATGCCCGCGCAGCCTTTACTCTGAAATACCAGGTGCTGGATGACTTGTCGCTGCAATCCACAATTACAATGGATATGTTCGATTCACGACGTCATCGGTTCTTGCCTTATGATGCCATCGGTGGGGATTACGACAATGGTTTGACAAATTATGCTTCAGATGAATTTAATAAGAAAACAGCCATTTATACCTTCAACAAAGCAATTTATACACCCGACCTTGGAGATGTGCACAGTCTGACCATATTTGGACAGGTTGATACTGAAAAATCCACCACCCGCTATCAGGGACAAGCAACCAATAAAAGTGCTTCGGAAGCATTTGAAAATCCGGTTGGCGATAAAAATATTGTGAGTCTATCTGAGAATTATTCGGAGTTTAGATCGGCAGGTTTGTTTGCAATGGCTTACTAT
>JBFHER010000406.1:0-2764 GCA_041584055.1 Bacteroidales bacterium | reverse complement strand
GGTTGCAGCCAACCCCTACGTCATTGCCCTGGGAACACCGGAAACCTCTGCATCGCGCCTCACTTTGGCCATGGCCATCAACTCTTCAGCAGCTGTACTTGCCCCAATCATTGGAGGGTTCATCATCGAATCCAACGAAGGCTCTGTCATTGTTCACGAAAACATGGCAAAGATAATGTTTGTTGCTTTGGCGGGCATTTCAATCTTAACTGCTGTCATTCTTGTATTCATGCATTTGCCTGCAATTGAAGACGAAGAAGGAAATGTAAGTGCTGGAGCAGATCGTAGCGCATGGAGCTATCCACACCTGATCCTCGGCTTTGTTGCCATCGGTGTATACATGGGACTTGAAGTTGGAGTAGGAAACTATTTCCTGAATTATGTTGAATTCAATGTCCCTGGAAAAAACATGGCATTTGCTACCATGATTCTTGGATTTTATCCTGCTGGCTTTTTTGTTGGACGACTGTTGGGTGCAGGACTTCTTAAGAAATATGAAGCATCCAAAGTTCTGCTTGTGAACTCGATAATATGCGTTGCATTATTAATTGTTTTCTTTGTAACTAAAGGAACTGCATTTTCTGTCTGGCCTTTGATTGCGCAAGGTTTATTTCTATCTATCATGTGGTCTGTATTATTTGACCTTTCCATGAAAGACATTCCTGCCAGCGCCGCGAAACTTGGGTCAGGGATCATTTGTACGGGTGTAGTTTTTACCGGTATGTGGATGTATATCATGGGGAAAGTTGTTGATTCTACTGCAAGTGCTTTACCGGATGGCAGCATGGATCCAGCGACGGCTAATTATGGTATAGCGTATGCTTTTTTCTTTCTGTTCTACGCCTATATTATCTTTTTCGCGCTTAAAGGAGCAAAAATAAGAAGAGCTTAAAAAGCTTATAAAAACACACACAGAGGTTGTCTTGCTTACAGGCAACCTCATTTTTTTATAAACGATGGCATCATAACTTTTTTTTGGTACTTTAGTCAACTCCAAAAATCACATTATTAAATAATTTAATATGAGCACAACAAATCAAAAAAATCGCGTTCTGCCAATCATAATGATGTTTGCATTGTTTGCAATGATATCATTTGTTACCGGGCTTTCTAATCCAATGGGAGTAATTGTAAAAAGTCAGGAAGGCATTCCAAACTGGATGTCTCAGCTGGGAAACTTCGCAAATTTCCTTGCGTATGCTGTTATGGGCTTACCTGCTGGCTTGATATTGAAGAAAAAAGGCTATAAGTTCACAGCTTTATCTGCGATAGCAGTAGGTATTGTTGGTGTTGGGATCATGTTATTATCTGGTTTATTACCATTTGAACGTGGCGATAACTTTACGCCTATTTTCATTGTATACCTTTTGGGAGCATTTGTTTCTGGTTTCTCAATGTGTATGTTAAACACAGTTGTAAATCCAATGCTAAACACGCTCGGAGGTGGAGGAAAAACCGGAAATCAGCTCATTCAGTTCGGAGGTTCTTTAAACTCAATGGCAGCGACAATTGTACCTATATTTGGAGGCTATCTCATCGGAGATTATGCAAAAGCAACCTTATCAGATGCAATCCCTGCATTGCTCATTGCCATAGGCATTTTCATCGCTGCATTCATCGTGCTTGCATTTGTTAAAATTCCTGAACCTCACCTGGGTCAACATAAAGAAGTAAGCAAAGAGAAAGACAAACACAGTGCTATGTCGTTCCGGCACTTTGTTTTAGGAACCGTTGCTATTTTCTTATATGTGGGCATTGAAGTTGGAATCCCTAACTTTATGAACCTGTTTTTAACAGCACCAAGTGCCGGAGGAGACGCACCAGGTATGGGCATTGATCCTGGAGCCGCCGGAACGGTAGTTGGGACCTACTGGTTCCTGATGTTAATCGGCAGATTATTGGGCGGGATCCTAGGAGCTAAATATTCAGCAAAGGCACAATTAAGCTTTGTAAGTATTTTAGGTATTGTATTGATTCTTACAGGGATATTTTTGCCATCCAGCATCTCCGTTGATATGCCGGTTTTCAAGTCAGGGTTCAGCTTTGGAGTACAAACCGTCCCCATGTCGGTGATGTTGTTTGCGCTTTGTGGATTTTGCACTTCAATCATGTGGGGAGGTATATTTAATCTTGCAGTGGAAGGCATTGGCAAATACACAGAAATGGGTGCTGGTATTTTTATGGTGATGGTTGTCGGTGGCGGTGTTCTTCCATTGATTCAGGGAGCTGTTGCTGACATTACCTCTAGTTATATGGCTTCTTACGGTGTGATTGTTGCAGCCCTGGTATTCTTGCTTTGGTATGCTTTAATAGGATGTAAAAACGTAAACACTGATATCCAGGTAAAATAATGCGGGCAACAGTCTTTGTTTAAAAGAGATCGTATTTAATGAAAGTTAAAAAGGCGGAACAGAAAGTTCCGTCTTTTTATCTTTTAGGCTAAAAACAAGTGATTCTGAGAACAATTTTATACTGATTGATGTACCTTTGCAGCGATTTTGAGTAAATAAAAGAAGTTGTAATGCACAAACTACTGTTAATCAGCAATTCTACAAATGCGGGTGAAGCTTATCTGGCCTACACCCTATCAGAAATAAAATCATTTTTAGGCAACATAAACGAAGTGTTGTTTATTCCCTATGCAGGCGTCACCTTTAGCTGGGATGACTATGAAGCAAAAGTTCAGGAAAGTCTTACAAATATAGATATCAAGGTCAAAGGTATTCACCGTTTCGATGATCCAATAAAAGCCATTGAAAAAGCG
>JBFHER010000405.1:0-2782 GCA_041584055.1 Bacteroidales bacterium | reverse complement strand
TACCACCTTGCCATTAACAACATGGATGGCTTGATCGCCAATCACATATAAATCGATTCGTGTCCATTCTCCGTGTGGACTTTCTGCATCTTCAGATCGCATCGCTTTGAGTGCAGTTTTTTCACTTTGCGGATCCCAGTGATTTGTGTCGTCAACGCGAACGGTAGATTTAGTGCCTTTTAGGATGTATAAATCTCCCATGTCACCTTCCTGAATCTGTAATTCCAGACATCTTTTCCAAACGTTCCAGAATGCGCCGTGATCACCGTAACAATGGTAAAGCAAACCACAATCTCTTTTTTGATCCAAACGCGGAGCCCACTTCTGCTTGCCCCATTTAAAAAGCATGGTGAAGTGATAATTTTCGTAGGTCTTTTTAGACGTTAATCCGGCATAAATCTCACCAGATATATTCAGTATAGGCTGGTCTGTCTTGTCCAGACTCACCGTAAATATTTGTTTGGGATCGCCCAAACCGATAGGATTCACCGGCTTGCCATCCGAAGGGATGGTGTAAGATTTTGGTAAGCCCTTAACGGAGGGATCCGGTACGCCGGTCCACACTTCCCAGTTTGACAAATCTTCATCCAACAGTGACTCCCACTCTTTTGACTTTACTTTCTTTGATGCAAATTTTTCTTTTTTCTTTTTGATCTTCTTCGTTGCTTTTTGTACCGGAGTCGACGCATTTAGCTCAAACTTCCGACTTGAGGGCTTTTCTGCCGTGGGAAAATCATCGGGAATTGGAATGGTTACTTTGCCGCTTCCGGCCCATTCAACGCCCCTGACCAAAGAGATAATGAAACCCACGCCTTCACAGGAATAATCATCATGACCCAATGTTGTGTGAAAGATGCGTCCTTCACCATATTCCAAAACCATTAAGATGGGCTCATGCCTGTCGGTTGGTGCTTTTTCGTTTTGATCTTTCCCCGTTGCCAAAACAATCATGTTTTCTCCAGGACCCCTGAGCTTGGCATAGCATTCATCTTTTGCGGTTAACCACACTTTAGGCATCCCTTTGGTAATTGGATGATCAGGAACACGAACCGTAATGGGGAACAAGTGTTGTGGGCCATGTGCACCAGCACTCCCCGGCGATGTGTCTCTGACCAACTCTCCCTCATTTGAGTAATAAACATATGGGCCATCAGTCTCATTTCGTCCTCCCCAGCCGCCAATGCCTATCATCTTATTGTATGCTTCCCATTCCGGAAATGAATTATCTGCAGCATGCACAGAGACAAAGCCACCTCCGGCATGAATATAATCTTCAAACTCTTTTTGTGTGGTCTCCGGCCAATCAGCTGCTTTCCAGCCAAAGTTAGAAATCACAACATCATATTTGTCAAAATCAGGAGCAAATGCAGGGTCTGTTTTTGGCTCCTTTAAGTTCTTTGTTTCCCCTACACCTGCCATGGGTAAGAACTCTGCTTCCCTTTCAGCTTTCCATGTAAAATACGATCGATCAATATCCACCTTAAATTTCCCTGTTTCCTCAAGGTATTGTTTCATCATGATGGTTGACTTGGGCCAAACGGTGTGATTGTTTTGTCCATCCACTATGAGGACTTTAATCTTGGCGCCTGCCGCAATTGTCAGGAAGCACATCAATAAGAATAGGAATGTTTTTTTCATGGATGTTGAAATGTGTAGTTAAAAATATGATTGAATGACTTGTCTTTTTTTACAATGCTGCAAGGTATATTTTTTTTGAGAGAAGATTAAACCTTTTAAGAAATAATACTTCCCCCTGGCAAAGAAAAGGGATTACAACCATGGCGGTTCTCAATTCAGGCAAACTGTGTTCATGCAATTTTCAATTTTATGTTTCGGATTTGAAGGCGTTTTTAATGGATTTTTATGTTATAAGGTTTTTGTATATTCGCTGTTTGGTATAATAATTGATTTTTGGGATTGGCAAATATTATCAGATAACTGAAAGATGACAATCTCTTGTTGTGAGTTTTATGACGGAAAATTCAAATAAATGGTTGGTCATTCTTAATCCGCATGCAGGTGCCCGAAAAGGCATGAGGGATATGGAACTGGTGCTCGAACTTTTAGGAAAGAATGGGATTGACCATCATCTGGAAGTTTCAGAATATCAGGGGCACATTGTGACGCTGACAATGACCGGCATAGAAAAAGGGTTTCGAAAAATTCTTGTGGCTGGCGGTGATGGCTCATTGAATGAAGTTGTGAACGGCATATTTTTGCAGAAAGAAGTGCATACAACTGAAATCACAATTGGCATGCTTCCTGTTGGGACTGGCAATGACTGGATTAGAACATTTGGTATTCCAGATGATTACCAAAAATCACTGGATATTATTAAGCTGGGAAAAACAATCCTGCAGGATGTTGGCCAAATAATATACGAACAGGATGCCATCAAACATGAGCGTTTTTTTGCAAACATGGCTGGTTTTGGTTTTGATGCCATTGTTGCATCAAAGGTCAACACATTGAAAGATGAAGGTTGGTCAGGGATAAAACTTTATCTCTGGGCTTTGTTGTACAGTTATTTTAAATATAATACAAAACGAATGAAAATATCGGTGGATGGGAAGCTTTATGAGGATTGGATTTTCACCACCAGCATCGGCATCGGGAAGTACAATGGGGGAGGCATGATGCAATCACCTGATGCCATCCCAAACAATGGACAGTTTAACATTACAATGATCCGGAAGATCGGTGTTTGGGGCATCCTTTCGAACCTTGCCGGTTTGTATAGTGGAAAATATGTGAAAGATCACAGGGTCTCTTCAACGGTGGG
>JBFHER010000404.1:0-2792 GCA_041584055.1 Bacteroidales bacterium | reverse complement strand
GATCCGTTTTAAGAGGTGTATGTGATACTAGTTTTTTCCTTTTTAGAGTTGCTAAAATTTATGCTTAAAAGCTTTCCTCCACCGGAAATTCCATGTGATCCCATTCTATTATAGCCTAATCTTTGAAAAAATGTTTAGAGTGAGTGGGAGCTTGTTAGTGGTTTGAGCAAGCTCAAACGAAAAAAACAGCGTGATGATCATCGCTCTCGCGCTTCACACTCACACTGTTTTTGTACCCGGAGCCGGGATCGAACCGGCACGACCGCAATGGTCACTGGATTTTAAGTCCAGCGCGTCTACCAATTCCGCCATCCGGGCCTACAAAAAAAAAAAAAAAAAAAGAAACGGAACTTCCCGATTCACATCGGGATAAACTTCTCGTCCTTTTCTCTGCTGTGAGCGAGAAACGGGACTCGAACCCGCGACCCCGACCTTGGCAAGGTCGTGCTCTACCAACTGAGCTATTCTCGCATTATCACTACGTTTCGCTTTGTAATCTGCCACTGCAAACCCTTTTGTTAAAAGCGATGCAAATATAATATCTCCAATTTGATTATACAATACAATCGGAATTTTATTTCCCTTGAATTAACTTTTTAATTTCGTTCAAGGCATTAAGTGCCTCAACCGGTGTGAGATTATTAATATCCATGCCTTGAATTTCGTCTCTAATCTGTGACAAAACCGGGTCGTCCAATTGAAAAAAGCTCATTTGAAAACCTTCCCTCTTCTGGGCTATTTCACCCACGGGCTTTGAAATTTCGCCTTTGCGATGATTGTCTTCAAGTTGTGCCAGGATTTCTTCGGAACGCTTAACAACACTTTTTGGCATGCCTGCCATCGCTGCCACATGAATCCCAAAGCTGTGTTCACTTCCACCCCTTGCCAATTTACGAAGGAATATCACTTTGTTATCCACTTCTTTCACCGACACATTGTAGTTACGCACCTTCTTAAATGATTTTTCCATTTCATTCAGTTCGTGATAATGTGTTGCAAACAAAGTTTTTGCTTTTGCTGTTGGATGTTCATGAATGTGTTCCACAATGGACCACGCAATTGATATGCCGTCGTAGGTACTGGTACCACGTCCCAACTCATCAAAGAGTATCAAACTTCGGTGAGAAATGTTATTCAGGATGCTTGCGGCCTCGTTCATTTCGACCATAAAAGTAGATTCTCCCAAAGATATATTATCTGATGCACCTACGCGGGTAAAAATTTTATCAACAACCCCAATTGTTGCACTTTCAACAGGAATAAAACTACCCACCTGGGCCATTAAGACAATTAAAGCAGTTTGTCGCAGCAATGCGGACTTTCCCGACATATTGGGCCCTGTAATAATGATCACCTGCTGATGATCCGGGTCCAGCATCACATCATTGGCGACATATGGCTCATCCACCGGAAGTTGTGTTTCAATCACCGGGTGGCGCCCCTGTTTAATATCAATCACATCCTTGTCATCCACAATGGGCCGTACATATTCGTTTTGCTGAGCCAGTTTGGCAAAAGACAACAGGCAATCAATTCTGGCGATCAGATTTGCATTTAACTGAATGGGTGTAATGTATTCAGCCAGATCAAGTACAAGTTGATTATACAGCTGTGATTCAAGTTCCAGAATTTTTTCTTCGGCCCCCAGAATCTTCGATTCATATTCCTTTAATTCCTCTGTAATGTAGCGTTCTGCACTCACCAGTGTTTGCTTCCGGATCCATTCCTTTGGCACCTTATCTTTATGTGTATTTCGAACCTCAATATAGTATCCGAAAACATTATTGTAAGCAATTTTTAAACTTGGAATTCCGGTAGCTTCTGTTTCACGCTGTTGAATCTTGAGCAGATAATCCTTTCCTGAATATGAAATGTCACGTAATTCATCCAATTCAGTCGAAATACCTTGCCGGATGATATTTCCCTTATTCACTAAACTTGGGGGATCAGGCTGAATTTCCCGTCCAATGCGTTCCCTTATCGTATCACAGGGATTCATCTGCTCTGCCATGCGAATCAAACCTGCATTTTCAATGCTTTCGCATGCGCTTTTTATAGGCCCGATTGCGTCCAGTGCTGTTTTCAGCTGAATCACCTCCCGGGGTGTGACCCGGCCAACGGCCACCTTGGAGATAATTCGCTCAAGGTCACCGATAATGGCAATCTGATCGTCCAAAAAAACTTTCAGTTCGGGATTCTTAAAAAAGTACTCCACAATATCCTGACGTTCCAGAATTGGCTTCACGTCTTTCAAAGGAAACGAAACCCATCTTTTCAACATTCTGGATCCCATCGGTGAAACGGTTTTATCCATCACATCAAGTAAGGAGGCGCCTCCTTCGTTCATTGAATTATAAATTTCAAGGTTACGAATTGTAAATCGGTCCAGCCATACATAATGATCCTCTTCAATCCTTGACAAGGTATTGATGTGCCCCGTTTGCCGATGATGCGTTAAATCCAGATAATGCAGAATGGCACCAGCTGCCACAGTCCCCAGTTTCAGTGATTCCACGCCAAATCCCTTCAGACTCTTAGTTCCAAAATGACTGGTAAGCCTGTCGTAGGTGGAATCAGCAGTAAATGCCCAGTCCTCCATTTCGAAGGTTAACATTTTTGTTCCAAACGCTTCCTTGAACCTCTTCTTCTCACGTCTGTCGTGTAAAACTTCCTTTGGAGAAAAACTACTTAGCAATTTATCAATATAATCAAGTTTACCTTCTGCCAGGAGAAACTCTCCCGTTGAAATATCCAGGAATGAAATCCCCCCCCTCTCCTTTTCAAGATGCACT
>JBFHER010000403.1:0-2806 GCA_041584055.1 Bacteroidales bacterium | reverse complement strand
TTATTTTGCTCCAGTGGGTCATTCTCAATATCGTACAATTCCTCAATTTTAGGATTGTGCTCGTAATACACAAAATACTTATAACGATCTGTTCGTATCCCATGACTACGATAAGACTTGTTGGCTTTGATCATTTCCGCATTGATTTCATCGACGTTCTCCTTGTTACGTTGGTTGAACATATCAACGATGAAAAGGTCCTCCATAAATACAGCATCCCGCCATTTGGACATGTCCTGTGTCTTATTCAGGATTCCGGCAAAGCTTTCCCCCTGCATGCTCTTTGGTGCTTTGATGCCAGCGAAGGCAAGCATTGTAGGCGCCATATCCACCGACGAGATCAACGCATCCTCCCGAAAACCTCGTTTGTCAGGGGAAACCCTTCCATCGTAAACAATCAAGGGTGCTTTCACGGACTCCTCGTAGAGCAGGCATTTGTCGAAAAGGCCATGGGAACCCTGGAAACGGCCATTATCACTTGTGTAAATAATGATGGTATTTTCGAGCAGTCCTTTGGCTCTCAATTTTTCCATCAACAGGCCTACCTGCTGATCAACACTATAGCCTTGTGTGGCAAACCGACGCACCAGTTTTTGATATAGTTCTGGTGTTGATGAACGCTGAACATGGAGGCGTGGACCGCGCGCATTTTCAAGTACAACCTTTGGCAATTCATTGTTCATTCCTTCCACCCAGTTTTCGGGTACCGACATGTTGTAATCTTTATACTGTTCGAAATGCGGCATGTAGATATCCCTGTTATTGTCGTGCTTTACCGCGTAAAAACTCACCGAAAGGCAAAATGGCTGTTCCTCAGGTTGGGTTTCGATGAAATGTAGCATGGCTTCACCTGTTCTGAGTGTTCTGCCGGAGTTTACTCTGCCTTCTTTATAAATGGCGTGCAGGGCTGAATCATTTTCAGGCCAGAGAACAATGCCGTCTCTGTCATGGGTTTCACTGCCAGCAAAATAATCAAACACATCATGCATGTGTTCTTTGTAGAAATGTTCTTTGGGCGTACTTGGACGGGAGCCATCTTCTGTGACTGTAAATCCAACCTTTCCAATAAAGCCTGTTCTGTATCCGGCATTCTTCAGCATGGCGGGATAGCTCTTTGCAAAATCTGCTCTTGACAAGGTATAATTATCGGGAGCCACAAACCCCACCCGGTGATTTGAATTGTAACGACCTGTCATCATCGTCACCCGACTGGGCATACATATTGCAACCGCATAGAAAGCTTTATCAAAGATAACACCTTGCTCGGCGAGTTTATCGATGTTTGGGGTTTTGAACTCTGGTTTTCCATAACACCCCATGTTATCCCAGCGCTGATCATCTGTCATTAGAAAGATAATATTTGGCTTATCAGACGTTTTTGCAGAAAGATGCATTGGCTTTACCAATGGTGATAGTAAGATGAATGCCACCAACGAAACTAAATAATACCTCATCCTCTTTTAATTTTGCGTTATTGAACAGATGCGCGTTGTACTTCATTATACGAAAAAGCTGCTTATCAATGTTACTTGATAAGCAGCTTTAAGGTATGTTATACAACTCCTATTTTCATCCTTGATGCTTACTCTTTGTCTAAAACAACTTCCACAGCACAGAGTGCCATTGCAGGCAAATCAATAGCAACTTTTTGCTCAGCCACGTTAATTTGAGCTGTTAGCGGCGTTGCTTTTTCATTTTGCACAAAAACGATAATTTTATTCTCTTTTTTAATTGCCAATGCGGATTCGGAACTTTCAACTTTTAAGGTTTGATCACCAGGACGGATGAATCTTCCAAGCAGGGTCATCGGCAAGAAATCAGGATTATAAGTCACTTTTCCGGCATCTCTGTCGATACGTACCAAACTATTTTGAGGCCAGTCCCAGGCACTTTTAGTATGCTCATTGAGTGCAATGTTCCAATAGCAGTAGTTTTCTGTTCCAGCATTCATATAACCTGCCACCTCACTAAAGCGTTTACGCGCTTCTTCAAAACTATTTTTGCCTCTATGACAAATGCCTTCGGTATGCATTACTTTGTAATTGTTTGCAACCACCTCTTTAATTTGTTTTGCAGGGGCATATTGCACACCAATTCCTCCAATGTTATCTGCTCCCGGAAGGGCAATAAAAGTGATTGCATCGCTGCGATGCCCCCTGAATGTTCCAGCCCAGACTTCAGTTGTAATTCCTGCTTTTTCAAATGCGGGTTCAATATAATCGAAGGTCAATTCTGCCATTTGCTCCGGCGACATATTACAGGATGGATATTTTGTATCAATATCAGGTTCGTTTTGCACAAGCAGTCGTTGAATGTTTACGCCTTCGGCAGCATATGCTGCAATGTATTTTGCGAAGTACAAGCCATACGCTGTAAATATCTCCGGGGTCGCTATAAGTACATTGTTTTCTTTGTTACTTCTTCCGGCGTCCATAATTCCTGATTTCTTCATCCACCCCGGAGGACTCCATGGTGAAGCAAATATTTTCAAATCAGGATTTTCCTTTAATCCTGCTTTTATGAATGGGATGACTGATTTTTTATCCCGATCAATAGAGAAATCGTTCATTTCATAATCCCCGGGCGTTTCGCTGTAACTATATGCGCTTAATCCAAAATCACTTGACCCGACGGCTGTTCTGCAAAAAGAGAATCCACTCCCTGATTCACTGTTAAAAAGTGCTTTGGCCAGTTGATCACGTTCTGCTTGAGGCAAACGCATAAAGGCCTCTCCTCCCTGTTCATTGAAAGCACCTCCAAAACCACTTAGATTTTCACAAATAATCTGATCTACATGCACAGTCAG
>JBFHER010000402.1:0-2829 GCA_041584055.1 Bacteroidales bacterium | reverse complement strand
GAGCGGGTTGTTGATGATGGGCGCTTGCTCCGGGTGCTTGTAAATGTACATGATAAACCCGATAAGTGCCGGTTTATTTCGCCCGCAGTCTTTCAGCACAACGAATATACTGTTGCGGTGGGAAGTAATGGCAGAAATGTGATGGAAGCCATCAACATACGAAATAAGGTGGGTGATTTTTTGTTGGGTAACTATTTTCAAAATTAATTAGGATGAGAGGTCAATTAAACGATAAACAACAGGAACTGCTGTCGAAATTATCGATTGGTTTAAAAAATGATCAATGCCTTTGGTTAAGCGGCTATTTTGCAGCTCGTGGTGCAGCAGAATCAAACCTGCCAAAGACTGTTGGGAATGAAGATGTGGCGAATACGCCTTTAACCATTTTGTTCGGAACTGATACAGGGCACAGTGAGGAAATCGCAAGGCGCTTAAAGGATCAGGCCTTGAAGCAGGGGCTGGACGTGGAGCTTGAAATCATGGAGGACTATAATAAAAGTGATTTAAAAAGCGTACGGAACCTTGCCATTGTTGTGAGCACACATGGCGACGGAGAAGCACCTTTAAATGCTTTTGAGTTGTTGGAATATTTGCAGGGAAATCGTGTTCCGGATTTAAAACACCTGAATTTTACAGTTCTTGCTTTGGGAGATCGAAGCTACAAGAAATTTTGTCAGACAGGCATTGATTTTCAACAGGCTTTGCTGGCAGCCGGGGCAAAAGAAATGGTGCCACTCACCAAATGTGACGTGGCTTATAAGGATGATGCAGAGGCATGGCAGGGGCGGGTGCTTGATGTATTGAAGGCAGACGTGGCATCCGGTCCCCGGACCCGTTCGGAGGATGCTGACAAACAAACTAAACGGTATGATCGCCAACAGCCTTATAAATCGCGTGTGCTTGATAAAGTTCGACTCAGCGGACGTGATTCCAGCAAAGAAGTATACCACTTTGAACTTGCTTTGGGAGATTCTGGTCTGAGCTATGAGCCAGGAGACACCGTTGGAATCTATGCATCCAACCCGGTGAATCTTGTGGATCAGATGCTCGAAAAGTTGGCTTGTTCGCCAGAAACCCTGGTGCAACTCAATGATGGCGCATATACCCTTCGCGAAGTA
Source organism: Bacteroidales bacterium (assembly GCA_041584055.1). Classification (GTDB taxonomy): domain Bacteria; phylum Bacteroidota; class Bacteroidia; order Bacteroidales; family UBA5342; genus JBFHER01. Next base: position 1,711 of record JBFHER010000402.1, on the reverse strand, counting down.
TTGTTAAACCATTTGGAGATTACCGTACTAACACGGGAAGTGATAAAGGGCTATGCAACTCAAACAAAACAGGAAGCACTGCTAAAGGAGATTGAGAATGAACGCTTTATTGATGATTATTTGTATGGACATGACGTTTTGGACTTATTGACCGATTTTCCGGCACAGTTAAATCCAATTCAACTGACAGAAATATTAAGAGAGTTACCGGCTCGAATGTATTCCATTGCATCCAGTCAGGCGACATCTCCATCCGAACTTCATATTACAGTGTCGGCGGTCCGTTATAAAAAGAACGAAAGGAAGCGCCTGGGTGCCTGTTCAACTTTTCTTATTGATCAGTTACAAATAAATGATGAGGTATCGATCTTCATAGAAAAGAACAGAGGGTTTAAACTGCCGGGTGAAAAAGATGCGCCTGTGATTATGGTTGGTGCCGGCACAGGCATTGCCCCTTATCGCGGATTTTTACAACAACGTCAACGTGAGAAGTCGAAAGGCAAAAACTGGTTGGTGTTTGGGAATCAGAATTTCTACTCTGACTTCCTTTATCAGACGGAATGGCAAAAGCATCTCCAAAAAGGCATACTGACAAAAATCGATCTGGCATTTTCACGTGATCAGGATGAGAAGATCTATGTTCAGCACAGACTTAAGGAAAACAGTAAAGAGGTGTATCATTGGCTGGAGGATGGTGCGTCGTTGTACGTTTGCGGAGATAAAGATCGAATGGCAAGAGATGTACATCAAACGCTGATCGATATCGTTAAGGTTGAAGGACAGAAGAGCAAACAGGAAGCGGAGGCTTATTTAAAACAGCTAAAAAAAGAACGACGGTATCAATTGGATGTGTATTAGTGGAATAGAATTAAAATGTAAGAGCCAGGCGGCAGGAATCAATAAGTAACAGCGTTAATGCGACAATAATTTTTAAATCATGGATCTAGTCTCTTGAGTCTTGTATCTCAAATAATAATATTATGAGCGAAAATATAAATTGGGACCTGCTTTCTGAGGTCGAAAAAATAAAAGATGAGAGTAATTATCTTAGAGGAACACTTCTTCAAAGTCTTTCTGATCCGGTAACAGGCGCCATTGCTGCGGATGATCAGCAATTATCCAAGTTTCACGGAATCTATCAGCAACACGACAGAGATCTTGAGCTGGAACGTAAAAAACAAAAACTTGAGCCTGCATATTCTTTTCTTATCCGTGTGAGATTACCGGGCGGAATCGCATCCCCAGACCAATGGCTGGCTATATCAGAACTTGCCGACACACATGCCAACGGGTCCTTGAAGCTGACCACGCGCCAGGCGTTTCAACTGCACGGCGTATTTAAAAATAAACTAAAATCAACCATTCAGGGCATTAACAATGCTTTGATGGATACCATAGCAGCCTGTGGGGATGTGAATCGGAATGTGATGTGCCATCCCAACCCATACGGATCTAAGGTGCACGATCAGGTGCAGGCATTTGCATCTACACTATCTGCACATTTAACACCTCAAACTTCCGCTTACCACGAAATTTGGCTGGATAAAAAATGCATCGTTGGAGGGCAGAAGGATGTGGAGCCCCTCTATGGGAAACATTACCTCCCCCGAAAATTTAAGATTGGCGTTGCGATTCCTCCTTACAATGATATTGATGTGTATTCCCAGGACCTGGGTTTCATTGCCATCGTTGAAAAGGGAATTTTAAAAGG
>JBFHER010000401.1:0-2834 GCA_041584055.1 Bacteroidales bacterium | reverse complement strand
GAACGAAGGGATTTACAAGGAGCAGTTATCCTTCTTGCCAAACAGACGATAACGGTATTTTGCAATGATGTCGTAGAGTGAATCTGTAATTTTTACCGGGAGGAAACGAAATACATACAAGTATTTCCAGGGTGCATGCAATAAGTGCAAAGCACGTAATATTGCTTTCGATTTAATGTATAGCACATCACCCTCCAACATGATAACACCATCCATCAATTTGGCTTTTGGGTAAGCCTTTAATAATGACATGGCCACTTCCGATTGCAAGGAATAAAAGGTAAAGATCTTTTTTCGATCGTTTCTTCTTAAAAACCGTACGCTCCAATGGCACAAATTACAAATGCCGTCGTAAAAAATAATTGTTTGAGTTTCATCACTTGTCCTGCGTCCCATTATCTATTTTAACAGCTATACTGTACAATTAGTTCTATCCCCGGTGTGGATTTAGTATGGTAGAAAAACATATTCAGAAATACGCGCCCCGTGTCTCGTGTCCCCAATCATCCAAACTTACATGCTATCGTCGGATAGTTTGTCCCTCAATTTTCCAAGACGATTCAAAAAACCTGCCTGTCCTCCTTTTTCAAGGTTATCGTCGATGATGGATCGCAGTTCGTATTTAAAATCGGGATAAAGCAAACAGACACGATACATTAGTTCGATGCCGTAAACACGTTTAGATACGGATGCCTTGTCGTTGTTTACCCAAACAATGGCTTTGTCGAGCAGTAAGCCAGCTTTGTCTTCTATCAATGGACGGCGCAGCAGCAGCTTCATCAAATGTCGCACAGAACTGTCGTGTGCTTCAATCAATAAGAAGTCATAAATCCATGGCAGGATCAGGTCAATTTTCTCAGGCCGTTCTTCCGTTGCTTTGTCAAGTGCCCATGCAGCTTTCCATGCCTGCGGCTGGGTGCGTTCTTCAACAATTTCCTTTAAAAGGAAAAAGGTTTCCTCGTTCTTTAAAGCCTCTTTTCCAAGCGCTTCAGAAACAGAGGATGATGTTGCCCCCAATAATAACTCAACTATTTTGTCTTTAGAAATCACTGTTAAAGGCCTTCAGTCTTTCTTCGAGTAAAGGAAACTGACCGCTTGTTACAAAGGCAGTGCAGGCCCGTATTCCCTGTTGATCGCTCCCTGTGGTGTCTAATGAGATAGAACTGATGCCATAGTAGATCAGCTTTGAAGCCAGTTCAGGACCCGTGAATTTTTTATAGCCAACCGTAAAGTAAAAACCATCTGCCAACGGATCTTCCATGTCTGCGTCGTAAACCAGATGGAAACCGTTTTGGATGAATAGCTTTTTCATCACTTCAGCCCTTTTGCCGTAGGTTTTCACTTCCTCGATAAAATTAAATTGGCCGTCGTTAGCAGCTTTGAGCATGGCCGCCAATGCGTATTGCGAAGAGTGACCGGCACCTGAGGTGAGTGCATATAAAACCCTGCTCACCAAAGCTCCCCCAAAAGACGGAACTCCATAGCGTTCTTCCAGGGCTTTAAATTTTCGATCAAACAGCGCATCAGATACGGCAGTAATGCCAATGCGTTGTCCTGCATAACTAAAGGCCTTTGAACTGGAAATCTGTAGAATGTAGTTGTTGGTATATTTTGCGACACTTGGTTGATAGGGGGCTTGCCCCGGTGTGCCAAAATCCTGTCTGAAATCCATGCCGAAATAGGCGAGGTCTTCGATGACCACCACATCGTATTCTGTGGCTTTTTCACCAATGATCTTCAATTCTTCTTCCTTGAAACAAATCCAGGATGGGTTATTGGGATTGGAATAGATGATAGTTGAAAACTCGCCGGAAGCTAAAATCGAATCCAGCTTCGCCTCCAGTTTTTTACCGCGAAAACCATACACATCAAACGTTTCCCATGGAATGCCAAGTACCTGCAATTGCTGCTTCTGTACAGGAAAGCCCGGATCAATAAACAAGACCTTATTTTTATTTGGCTGACATTGTGATAAGGTAAGGAAGCAGGAAAAGGTTCCTTCCATTGACCCTACCATGGGCGTTACATGTGGTGGTGCCACATCAATGTCCATAAATAATTTGATAAATCGGGATCCTTCTGCTTTCAACTGTGGCAGACCATCCAACATGGGATACTTGGATGCAACACCTTGTTTTAATGCTTGAATTTCGGCATTGATGCCAATTTCAGGTGGAGGCAAACTTGGAACACCCATTTCCATGCGGATGAATTTAAACCCCGTTTCAGAGGCTTCCACAGTATTTGCCAACATCACGATTTCGCGAATGGTGGCGGTGCCCACATCCTTTATCTGGAGTGAATTGATGGCTTTATTAATAACGTTGGGTGATATGGGTGCGTGTTGCATGCTTGTGTCTGTTTAAAAATTACGCTAAAATAATAAAAGTACCTTAAGGTGTAAGTTTTAAGTGAGCTAAAGTTAAGGGTGAGCCGGAGTTTGGAGTGATTCGTTTTTTTAATTGAATAACCGCTATGACTTTAGTCTCTCAGGATCACGCTCAAAAAACGTATCACTTTCTGCAATATAATCTCCCATTGCATGAGCGCTACCACCTGATGCCTTCTTTTCCTAAGGATTGGAGGTATTGGTTTGCCTTGCTGAACTGATGATTGCCAAAAAAACCACGGGAAGCAGAGAGGGGAGACGGATGCACGGATTTTAGCACAAGGTGTTTTGAAGTATCAATCATCTCACTTTTCTTTTGGGCGTAGGCGCCCCACAAAATAAAAACCACCCCTTCTTTTTCCGCAGCTACCTTTCGGATCACTTCATCGGTGAATCGTTCCCAGCCTTTCTTTTGATGCGATCCTGCTTCTGCGGCGCGAACGGT
>JBFHER010000400.1:0-2862 GCA_041584055.1 Bacteroidales bacterium | reverse complement strand
ACCCGCCATGTTCCATACAGCACCAGCAGGAACAGATGTGAGTTTCTCAGTAAAGTAATTTATAACAGTCTCAGGCGCATTTGCACGATCAGGAACTACTAAATGAAATACCTCAGACGCAAATGAAGTCGATGCTACTGCCTTCTTTCTAAACCATACATCCTCACCCGGTGTAATTGTATGAACCGTATTTAATCCGGATGTTGGTGAAGACATGGAGGCATTATCATCCCACTCCATGCCCGACGTAAGCGTCTCGTTGGTTGATTCGTTCGTGTAATTAATAGTAAAATTGACGGAGGGACGAGCCGGCACAGTCAGGGGGTAAATTTCCGATGCAAATGCAACTCCCGTTGCTGGCGTCCTAAAATAAAGCGTCACCCCTGGTTCTACAACAATTGTTTGATTGCTGCCTGAAAAAGCTCCTGACATGTTACTTGCGGTAGAATACCTATCGGTAGGGGGCACAGCTTCATTGGTCTTCTCATTTATAAAATCAATCGAATAGGGTGTCACCACGGGTCTTGCCGGAACAACAAGCTCCTTCACCTGTGAAGCAACGAGATCATATGTTGCTTTTGTTCTCAGGTAAAGAATTTTATCAGTGGCGCCAATTTCGCCGGATAAAGCAAGTTTTATCCCGGTTCCCGGAACACCAAACAATCCGCTTACCCAGGTATATTCATCGGTTGATGGAATAACCTGATTTGTTGTTTCATTGCTGAAATCTATGGAATAATCAGGTGCCGTGGCAGCCGCAGGAATGGCTTTAACCATCCTGCTATTATTTGTATTGGATGCTTGTCGCACATGCACTTCCAGGTTTCCACTTACGGGAATCGCAATTGGCGTAAAGATGTGGCTACAGATACTCCATGAAGTGATAGGATTAGTTCCCAACTTAAGTGCATATTCCATCTGAGTTGTGGTTCCGGTCATCAGGTTTGAGCTCACAAGCACACCTACGCCATCAAGTGGTAAATCATCTGTAAAGGTCATGGCAAAATTTGATGTGACCCATTCACCACTAAATCGTTTTGAGCTGTCACTGGCCTTCAATCTTATTTTCAACTTTCCAGTGGGAATATCAACATTCCCCACATTCTGTGTGAAGCTTGTACATGTTGACCAACTATCACCATCATCAATTGAGATCTCATAACTGGCTGCTGCCGAATATCCTGTTACAGCTAAAAAGGTAACCGTATTATTCATGTCATCATGATCGGTGATCACTGGAGCAGGATTTCGTTTTGGTAGCGAAATGCTTTGTGGTGTTGACGCGAAGCTCGTACCATTGGAAGAAACACGAATATTGATGAGTTTGTCTGAGCCGGACGATGCAGAAGGAATATATGAGGATAAAATTTGATTCTCTCCAACGGCCTGATAAGTCCCTGAAGCATCCCACTCCCCACTTGATGGAACAGAAGTGAGTTTTTCTCCTAAATAATCAATCAACGCATTTGGTGTTGATGGTCTGGAAGGAACTGATAATTCAAATACAGCAGAAGCAAATGAGCTGGCAGTGGCTGTTTGCTTAAACCATTGATTGGTCCCTGGTGTTAATGTTAATTTCCCCCCTGTCCCTTCTGTGGGAGACAACATATCTGCATTATCATCGTATTGTACACCTGCAGGAACCACTTCGTTTGTAGACTCATTCACATAATCTATTGTGTATGAGATCTCTGGTCTGTCCGGAACATTTAAAAAATAGATCAGCGAACGAAATGAAGACCCACTCGCCGGTTGTTGAAAATATTTATCAATCCCCGGTGTCAGGTCCACTGGAATTCCTTGTCCCTGAATGCTGCCACTCATGTCTGAAGACGAAGAATGGAAGATGGCAAAATCAACAGAAATACTTGTTTTCTCCAGCCCATAGTTTATTTCGTAAGATGGAATAACAGGACGTGCTTTGATACTTAGATTCTTCACAACGGAAGCAACCTCATCTTCCGTGGCTTCATTACGCAAATAAAGAGATTTCGCAGTGCTTCCGATCACCCCGCTTAAATCCATTTTAACGCCGGAACCATTGTAAATAAAATTAATATTATCCCATGAATATTCATCTGTGATAGGAATAACTCTATCGGTCGTTTCATTGATGTAATCGATACCGTACTCCGGTGCTGATCTTGCCGGTGCAACATACGTCACCTCTTGTTGATTTTCTGTCATGGATGCCTGCCTGATGTGCACCGTAAAATCTCCTAAAGGATCGATGCTTATCGCTGTTTTCCCATTGTTGCAAGAAAGCCATGGTCCCATACTTCCTTTATCGATGGAATATTCCATATCGGTTCTCGTCCCATACAACTCTTTGTCCGCAACGTCAAGTCCCACAGCGTCCAGGTCAGTGGTACCCACAGATGTAAAAGCCTGCGTTGAGAGAGCGCTCTCACCGGCAAAACGCTTTGTCCCTGTTACATTGCTTGCTTTCAAGCGCACCCTAAGTTCACCAATGCCAATGGAATTATCCCCAACGGATTGGGTGAGCGCACTGCAGCTTTGCCAGTTTGATCCCCCATCAATGGTAAACTCATATTCTGTTACCACTGAAAAACCAGGAATCATAGAAAAAGTAAATCTATTCAGATTGTCATCATAATCCGCTTCTGAGATTAATGGACTTGTTTCCCGCTTTGGCAAGATAAGCGTTTGGATTTCTGATTCAAAAGAACTTGATGTTGACGGGTATTTAATCGCTATTGTTTTATTGTTGCCTGCAGATCCTTCAATGTAAGATTTTAGATTTTGATTATTAAATACAGTTGTAAATGAGCCTGTGGCATTCCACTGTGGCGTTCCAGTGACACCCGTAAGAATTTCATTGACAAAATCTATTGCGGTTGT
>JBFHER010000399.1:0-2922 GCA_041584055.1 Bacteroidales bacterium | reverse complement strand
TGAGGTTTTTATGCCATATCTAAAGGATGCAGCACATTACAAAGCCTGGGCACCAGGGGTGGATTTCTGTGAATCACAACCTACGGAAAATGGATGGATAATGTATACTTTGTTGCAAACCCTGTGGCCATTTTCACAGCAGGATATGGTGGCAGAATGCAGTGTAAGTCAGAGGCCGGGGGGAGTCACAATTAAACTCAACTCATCTCCCGAAAAATACAGGCAAAAAGCCAATGTTAGTCGCCTCCATCCTTTTTACGGAAGCTGGGAACTTACGGCAGATAATGACCACAAAACACGAGTGACCTACAAGATGCTAAGCAAAACAAAACCAAAAATCCCAAGATCACTGCAGGACCAGGTTGTGCAACATGAATTTTTGAAAGGGATAAAAAAGTTAAAACACTGCCTTGCCACGGAGTGTCAAACGCAACAGGCAATGTTTTAAAATGAGAGTAAATTTAAGGAAATGAGAAAAGGAATTAAAAAGTTAGTTGGATTGGAAGGATCGCCGCAGTATGTGGCATCTGGATTTGCACTTGGCTCATTTATTGGGATGTTGCCGTTCCCCGGTTTTCAGATGATTCTTTCGCTGGGGGCCGCATCATTGTTAAAAGTGCATAAATCAGCAGCTGTTTTAGGCGTTTTTAACACAAATATTGCAACTGGCTTGTTTGTTTTTGCGTTTAACTATTGGATAGGTCGATCTATCCTTGGATTTGAAAATTCGTTTGTCATGCCTGATGCTCTTGGATGGCGTTTTATCGCAGCTGTTTTTAATGCCGGGTCAGATGTGTTTCTGGCCCTGATTCTGGGTGGCATCATCACTGGTATCCCCAGCGCATTGCTCAGTTTTTACGGTTTGAGGTACTTGTTGGAGAAGAAAGGGAAACGCAGGGATGAGAAGGGCATTGTATTGCATCACAATCATGGTATGAATGAGCATTCTTCGGCGAATGGGAATGAAAAGTATACGGTGATCACCGGAGCAAGTATGGGGCTTGGAAAACACCTTGCCATACAATGCGCAAAACGGGGAAGAAATGTCTTGCTCACATCATTGCCTGGAGAAGATGTACTTGCGTTTGCCCAGGAACTGGCAAAACGATATTCGATCAAGGCGCATGGTTTTGAGGCGGATCTGGCCACAGCAAACGGGGTGTTGTCATTTTCAAACTGGGTCGAGGATAATTTCGAAATTGATGTGTTGATTAATAACGCAGGCATTGGAGGGACACAGCGTTTTTCGGAAGCATCTTCGGAATATCTGAATAAACTGCTTATGCTGAATACCCATACGCTTGTGATGTTGACGCACCGACTTTTGCCAATGCTTAAGAAAAGTGAGAAAGCCTTTATTTTAAACATCGCCAGCATGGCTTCTTTTGGGCCCATGCCATTCAAAACGGTTTATCCGGCTTCCAAGGCATTTGTTTATTCCTTTTCCAGAGGACTGGGGTCGGAATTGAAAGGAAGCAATGTTTTTGTAAGTGTGGCTCATCCCGGTGGGATGACAACAAATCCCGAAGTCACAGAGCGCATTCGAAGCCACAACGGACTGGTGCGTTTTATGATGTTAAGCCCGGAGAAAACGGCAGAGATATGTATTCAGCAGTTGTTCAGGCATGATTCACTGATAATCCCCGGGCTTGGAAACAAGGTCAACTGGTTATTAATGAAACTATTCCCCGTATGGCTGCGCCTGATCTTATTCAGGAAAACACTTGTGAAGGAAATCCATACCTCCGCATTGAAAAAATCACATAAATTAGCCTCGTCATGATGAAGGTTTTGGTGACAGGTGCCAACGGATTGCTGGGTGCCAATCTGGTACGAGAGTTGAACCGGCAGGGTTATGCTGTAAGAGCTCTATTGCGAAAGGGCTGTGATAAAAGCACACTGCAGGCAACAGATTATGAGCTTTTTGAAGGAAACATAACGTGTTTCAGGGAACTTGACAAGGCCGTTGAAGGCTGCGATTACGTGATTCACTGTGCGGCAAATACTGCTCAAAGCACCAATGGACTGGACGAATTCAGGGAAGTCAACATACTGGTTACAGAAAAGCTATGTGAATTGTGTATTGAAAAAGGCATCAGACGATTTATTTTTGTGAGTTCTGCCAATTGTTTCACAAACGGCACCTTGGAAAATCCCGGGACCGAAGATTCCGATTTTATGCCATGGCTGCAAAAATCAGGGTATGCCTACAGTAAATCCCTGGCACAGAAGATCGTTATTCGAAAAACCAGGGAGAAAAGCCTTAACGCCATAGTTGTGGCGCCCACGTTTATGATTGGTGCGCACGACGGCAAATTAAGCAGTGGCAAGCTTACACTGCATGGTTTGCGTAGCAACATAGTGGTGCACCCCTCGGGAGGAAAAAGTTTTGTGGATGTGAAAGCAGTTTCTGTCGCCATTGTAAATGGATTGACCATGGGAGAAAGCGGACGGTGTTATCTCTTGTCCGGGGTGAATATGACGTATAAATCATTTTTTAACCTTGTTGCAACAATCTCCGGTAAGAAGCAACTAAGCCTGCAGGTGCCCCGGTGGATTCTGCTTTCTGCAGGAACAGTGAGTGGTATTGTAAAAAAAATTGTTCCACTTCAAAACAGTTTCAACAAAACAAATGCCCGTTTATTAACCCTCCATAATTATTTCAGTAATGCTAAGGCAAAACGGGACTTACACATGCCGGATACAGATATTGTCAGTGCGCTTACAGATTCAATCCAATGGTTCAGGCAACACAGGTATATAAGCAAATAAGCTGCCATTTGCAGGAATGCACTTGTTTTACCTACAGGCATTGAATTTTTAGTGTGACTGGCAGATCAGCAATAAAAAACGGGACAATTGTGTCAGTTTAAAGCTGTTAAATGCTATTTTTGAGGCAGAAAATAAAAAACCGCTTAATAT
>JBFHER010000398.1:0-2928 GCA_041584055.1 Bacteroidales bacterium | reverse complement strand
ATTTTCAAGGTGCTTGACTTTCATCTGATCGCGGAAGTTGTTGATTTCATTTTCACGGTTGAAGGCAGCATTGATGTCAACTTCTGCAGCATTTTTGGCCATCAGGTTCTGGCCCATCCTTAGAAGAGCTTTTTCAACCAGTTTCAACATATGTTCGATGTCGGCATACACTTCATCGTCAAACGCTATTTTTGAATTGCGTTTTCTAACAATCACCTTTGCCAGATTATGGTTGGCATCTGCAACGCTTTCGATATCGCTGATCATTCTCATCATTGCACGGATGCGGATTGTATTTAGTTGGCTGAGCTTTTGTTCTGAAACATGCGACAGATAATCTGCGATCTCAACTTCGATGTTGTCGCATATCTGTTCATATTTTTCAACCCGACTGAGTAGTTTATTAAATTCCCGCTCATCTTTTGCTTTTAGCATGCGTTTAACAATGTCATACATCTTTGTGACGCGTTTTCCGTAGTCTTCAATCTCATGACGCGCCTGAACCATCGATAGTTCAGGTGTTGAAAGCATTCCGGTGGAAATATAGGCCAAACGGAACTCTTCTTCCGAATCGCTTTTTTTAACATACGTCTGTACAAACTTTGCAATCCTCGGTGCAAATCCTACAAGCAACAGGGTGTTGAAGATGTTAAACATTGTATGAAATATTGACAATGCAATCGGTATGGCAAGCGGGTTTTCGTAGGGAGAGCCTTCTGATCCCCCAAGTTTTACCGTCACCCAGTCGATGCCATCCAGGAACCAACGGAAAACGAGCAACATCCAGACAACACCAATCACGTTGAAAATGAGGTGAGCGCGAGCTGCTTGTTTTGCCGATGTGTTGGCGACCGCAGCAGCGATGTTTGCGGTAATTGTTGTTCCGATATTCTCCCCTAAGACCATGGCTGCCGCCATTTCAAATGAGATCCAGCCATTGTTACACATAACCAGTGTCAGCGCCATGGTTGCACTTGAAGATTGCACAATCACGGTTAAAAGCGTTCCAATGCCCAGGAAGATCAATATTGATCCAAATCCAAGGTCCGTATAAGATGCCAAAAACTCAAGGATTTCGGGGTTATGTTTGATGTCAGGAACCGAGTCTTTTAGGAATTGTAAGCCCATAAAAAGCAAGGCGAAACCTGTAATAAATTCGCCCGTTGACTTGTGATTGCTCTTTTTTGAGAATACCAAAGGAAGACTTAGACCAATAAGGGGTAAGGACAGTGCACTGATCTTTACTTTAAAACCCAGAATGGTAATAATCCACGCAGTCACAGTGGTTCCGATGTTGGCTCCCATGATCACCCCGATGGATTGTATCAGGGACATTAAACCTGCATTTACAAAACTAACAACCATCACCGTAGTGGCAGAAGAAGATTGTATGAGCGCCGTAATCATAACACCTGTGAGGATGCCTCTGAAACGATTGGAGGTCATTGCTGAAAGAATAGAACGCAGACGATCGCCAGCTACTTTTTGTAAGCCTTCACTCATCATCTTCATTCCAAAAAGGAAAAGGCCCAGTGAACCAATCAGGGTCAGAAAATCAAAAAACGTGTATTCCATTTTGTGTGTGTTTTAGGCAGCAAAAATAACTGTTTGAATAAGTTGTGCAATAACAATGTAATAAATAATGCAAAACTTTTACAATTCATGGCTTTACACAGAGGCGGCAATGGATTTGTAAAGAGAAAATATAATCCTGATACCAGTACTTCCCTGCAGTTTTCATTGCAGAGCTTTAACTTGTTTCTGAGATCTATGACTGGACAATCCTCCGCTTATCCATTTATGCTCCCTTCATTTTTTACCCATTCCACCGCCAAAATTCCACTACCTGTCGAAAGGTGTTTTATGTTTGCTCAGGATGACTTAAATTTGGGGATTATTATTAAAAAAACAAAGCAATGGCAGCAAGAAGATTTTATAGAAAAAGAAACGATAAAATGATCGCCGGTGTGTGCTCAGGTGTGGCAGATTATTTTGATATTGATCCAACACTCGTTCGTATTTTATGGGTGGCAATCACATTGGCAGGTGGCGCAGGACTGCTCGCATACATCATCTGTTTAATCATTGTTCCTGAAGAACCATTTTCTTAGGGAGAAAGTTATTTTTTATTTTGCATTTTATAAAAAGAGATTTATATTTGCACCGCTCAAAAGAAATGAGCTTTAGGATTGTCCCATGGTGTAATGGCAGCACTCCGGTTTTTGGTACCGTCAGTCAAGGTTCGAGTCCTTGTGGGACAACCAGTAAATGTCGCAATGAGTTGTTAAACAACAAGTTGCGACATTTTTAATTTAGGCATACTCGACCGTACGCACGTTGAATTTGGATCAGTTATTGTTCCGGTTATTTGGGTAAACTAAATAAAACGATGCCTTAAGGTTCCACCTCAACAGCCTTTTGGGGATTGAAGTAGCCTTCCAACTCGCGCAATGTATTGTCAGACGTTAACAGGTCTTTCACCACCCGGCCTTTTTCTAAAATCACAATGCGCTGACTCACTTCAGCAATGTGATTTAAGTCGTGGCTGGAGATGAGCATGCTCAGGTTGTTTTTTTGTTGTAGGGCTTTAAGGATGGCCTTAAGCCGTATCTGAGAAGACGGATCCAGGTTGGCAAAGGGCTCATCCAGGATTAAAACTTCAGGTTGACTAATAATGGCACCAAAGATGCCAATCTTCTTCTGATTGCCCTTTGAGTAGTCACGGATGTATTTGTTTTTATTCAGGATTTCATCGCCAAAGAAATCGGCAAAATCAGCGTAAAACGCTTTTAATTCTTCTTTTGTAACACCGTTGATGTCCGCAATAAATTTGAAGTATTCTTCGGGTTTTAAAAAGTCAATTAAAAAACCCTCGTCTAAAAATGAACCGGTGTATTTCTTCCATTCACTGTCTTTGTTTACCGCAAT
>JBFHER010000397.1:0-2940 GCA_041584055.1 Bacteroidales bacterium | reverse complement strand
GTATCCATCAATAACATTAGATGTTGGTGGGATTCAAGGACAGATAATTAAAGTTCGTTTAAACGAACCAGGAAGTCTGTCTTTAGCTGAGGTAAAGGTTTTCGAGCAAATTCAAATCATCTCATACAATCAGAAATTTATCGTAAGAGACAGCGAAAATCAACCACTTTCAAATGCAAATGTCGGACTTAATTCAAATTACCAAACGACCAATAATCTAGGCGAAGCAACTTTTTCTATTCCTAAAGAAATTTATGATTTATCAGTTTCTAAATCGGGATATTTTGTAGCGTCTCAGTCCTATAATTGCTATTCCGATTCAGTGATTTATATTCAATTGCAAAAATCCTTAGGCAATGTTGAATTCCGAATCACAGATGGAGAAAATATGATTCGATATGCCACAATCAATTTGAACGGTGTGGTGAAACAGGCAAGCTCACTTGGGATCGCAACCTTTTACGGGCAAACAGTTAACAAAGAGTACACCTACACCATTGAAAAAGAAGGATACATAAGTGTTGCTTCAGCTTTTACCTTAGTGAATGATACCACCATTCATATTCAATTAAACACAATCACAGGTATCACTGAGGTGGATGCCAATTTAATGCGTATCTATCCGAATCCGGCAAAGAATCTACTAACCATTTTTTCCGGTGACCTGTCATCGGGCAGCTATGAACTCTTTAATATTGCCGGTGAATTGGTACTGATGGGGCCTATTGCCAGGGGAGAAAATGCAATAGAGGTCGGTGGATTATTGCCTGGAATTTACGTGGTAAAGATCTTAACAAAGGAAAAAGCAATTACAACATTCATTATAAAAAAGTAAATAAGTTTAAGTCTTTATGAATTGAAAAAAAACTCATTTCTAAGGTTGAAAAGCATTCCTTAAATCTTCTTTAAGAAAATAGTGGATTTTTATGAAAATAAGCAATTAAATGATTGAAATGAGAATCAGATTATAGCGAAAATGATGAATCTTTGTACTGTGAAATATAGAATTGGAAGGATTCGTGTGAGCAACATTGCCAGAGGGAACTATGCACTGCATTTTTAATTTGGTTGATGAATACCAATTTATGGTAAGTCATTCACAGATGGGCGGAACGAAAGATTACAAGAAAAGAAAATATATTGTTGATGCACTGAAAGTCACAAAGGAAGGGCCAGCAAAAAAATAAATAATTTTAAAAAGTAAAATAATGATGAGCAAAGTAAAAGATTTAGGACTGGTTATCCTGTGTTTAAGCTTAATACTACCAGCTTGCAAGAATAAAGAACAAGAAGGTACAAGTCCGGAAAACCCCAACATTGTTTTCATCTATGCAGATGATTGGGGCTACGAAGATTTGGGCAAACATGGTAGTACATTCTGCCGTACACCCAATCTTGATAAAATGATTGATGAGGGGATGGATTTTCAGAACTTTGCGGTTTGTAATCCGGTTTGTTCTCCAAGCCGAACTGCAATTATGACTGGCCATTTTCCAGCACGTCATTCAGTACACGGACATTTTGCAACAGTAGAATCACACATGAAAAGGAACATGCCTGATTGGCTTGATCCGACTGAGGTAATGTTACCACGATTATTGCACGAAGCAGGCTACGCAACTGCCCACTATGGCAAATGGCACCTGTCCAATACCCATGTTCATGATGGACCTTCCCCTCTGGCCTACGGTTATGACGATTATGGGGCATTTAATTCGTCTGATCAGTTTTGGCAAATGAGTCCGGATTCTACCATGATCAGAACGATGAACTTTATTGAGCAAAACAAAGAAAAACCGTTTTTTGTGAATGCATGGATCCATGCCACACATACACCACATTATCCGAAAGAAAAGTTTTTAAATCAATTTTCTGATTTGGATGAGCAACAAAAAGTATATGCTGCTGTAATCGCTGAGGCAGATTATAACATTGGTTTATTGTTTGCCAAACTGAAGGAACTCGGCCTGGATAAAAAAACCCTGGTTATTTTTTCTTCCGATAATGGACCTGAAATAACAGGAACAGATGAACATAAAATGACAGAAGATAACTCCACCGGTCCTGGACTTGGAACCTATTATTCTGTAGGAGAAACGAATGGTTTAAAAGGTCGTAAGCGTTCTCTGTTTGCCGGAGGAATACGTGTTCCATTTATTGTGCGTTGGCCCGGTGTTGTCCCCGAAGGAGTCGTTGATAAAACGACGCCATTAGCAGCAGTTGATATGTTGCCAACCTTCGTAGATTTGGCAGGTGCAAGCCTACCTGATAATTACAAATCGGATGGAGAAAGCATGGTTCCCGCTATTAAAGGCGAATCTTTTAAGCGAACGTCAATTATTTATTGGCAATGGCTTTCTGCAAATCAAAAGACTGATTTCTGGCCGGGTCTTGGCATTCAGGATGGGGACTGGAAGCTGTTAATTAATAAAAAATTTAATCGGCGAGAGCTTTATAATACAAAGACCGATTGGGCTGAGCAAACCGATCTTTCTGCACAATATCCGGATAAAGTGAATGAACTGGAAGCAAAAGTAGATGCGTGGCTACAAACACTTCCCTCCAATGCTCCGGCAAGCTGCTTTTCCGAAGAAAGAAAGGAATTAACAAATTAATAATAACTTCATGCTTCGTGCATCAGGTCGCGCCAGCGGGTGTATTACACAAACGCGAATGATTAGAAATTCTTTGCTTGTGTCTTGATTATTTTGTCTCATTACTAATTTAAAACACATGAAACGATATTTAATTGTAATCATTTGTACTTCCCATTGCCTGCACCTCATACGCCAATTTTGCCTACGACTAAGTTTTTAGGAAAGAGTAATACCAATATGTATGGCGATTTTGTAATGCAGGTCGACGATGTGGTGCGTCAAATACGGGAGACCCTGAAAAATCAAGGAATTTCGGAAAATACGCTTTTAGTTTTTACAAGCG
>JBFHER010000396.1:0-2967 GCA_041584055.1 Bacteroidales bacterium | reverse complement strand
TCGGTTTCAATTTCATACAACACCTCATAGTCGTAGCTTGTATTCATTAAATCACACAGGCGATTAATGAAATGATGTTTGTAATCGTCGTTTTGCATCAACATATACCAGTAGCCAGATGCAGGCCATTGGGTTGTTAAGCCATTCATGTAATTAATTTGATCAAACGTTGGTCTGGTGGCCAAATTTGCGCTTGTTTTGGTTGGTAGAAAGGACCATTCCAGATCCACCAAAGCAAATTGCCAGCGCATATCAGAACCTTTGCAACGCCATGCTTTCATGTTATTGTGTGGCCAGTCTTTATTGGTCATCCAGGTTTGGCCAGCCATGTAATCCGTATAATTTTCCAGATCAAGAAACTTGCCCACTTCCTCCAGGTAATTTACACTGTTAGGATTCATTACCTTAAATCGCTCATAGTCTGCAAGAAACTGGTCTGTTGTTCCAACGATGGGCAGAATTGTTCTTGGCTGATTAAAATGACTAATGCCCACCATGTTCAACGAATCTGTATCCATTGCGTAGTTACTTTCCAGATAATCGGCATTTATTTTCTCACGTCCCTCGTACATGCCATAGTAACCACCGTTAATAAAGACAATGATGGGTCGGTATTCAGAATAGAAATTATTTGTATTTTTTCCCATACCCCTTACCTGTGTCGCATCTTTGCAAAAATATGTCAGGTATTGGTTACTCCCGTTCCTCAGATACAGCGATTCATAATTGTTTCGGTTGGGACGCTCAGGATGAAAGTTATAATTCACCGCACCATCGCCAAAGGTCCCGTTTCCAGGCTCGATACGGAAGGATGTCTGCGGTTTTGAGCGACTTCCACCTGCTCCTCCATCCACTTGAATTCCGGCTGCCTGACTAATCACCATACTTTTGTTCTCGTCGAAATACTCAATGTAACAAGGCTTGTTCCATTCCTCGCTGTAGTTTGTAAAGATCCCTGTAGAGCCAAAGAGGTTTTCATTATCTGTTGTAACAGATAATACCGGAATTGTAAAATCTTCATCGATAAAATAGGTAGCCGTTCTGGCTTTCCCAGGTAGTTCGTCGCCTTTGCTAAAGCAACGTGCATTAACGGTTGTGGTTTTACTCATTTGGATAGCCGCCCCTGTGTACAGGGTTGAACTTGATGTTGGAGTAGAGCCATCCGTTGTATAACGCACATCGATGGTTGCGGATGATCCATAAATACGGAGGGACTGACTCCCGGTGTAAAAACCGGGTTCCAGATCGAACAATGGCCTTGCTGTGTACCCTTTTGTGTAGGCCTGTGAGGTGTTGTTGCTTTTTCCGGGAGTTGATGTTGTAAAAACAGCCAATTCGGCAGCACCATCTGTTGCACAACCGATGGAATGATTCAGCAATAAATTAGAAACATCCAAAAAGCTCACAAGTGTATTTTGTGAATTAAACAGGTAAATCGTCTCGTCCTCAGAAGAAATTTTAAAATTACTGTGTAAATTTTTGCTACCTGAATTTGTCAACCATGCGGGAGCTGCATTAAAATAACCAGCACCTCCGCTGATTTCAAACGAAAGGTAAGGAATGAGACTTAAATCAGATGATGTATTGTTGACATTGTGCGCTTCTATTGCGAACACATTCTCACCCTGAATCAACAATGGTCGAATGACATCCATATCCAATTCAAATGCATCCGGAGTGCCCTGCGCCTCATGATTTCCATCGGCATTGCTATTCCATGCCGGCGTTCCGGTAATATTACCTCTACAGATCTCCACGCCATTGATGTAGGCCACAAAGCCATCATCGTAATCCACATGACAAATGGCGTCTGTGATGACTGATAAATCTGAAATTGAAAAGGTTTTACGTACATACACAACCAGGGTGCCATCCGGAAGTATGGTTACATCATCGCCATCCTCATAACCAAAACCGGCAGATCCTGTATTCCAGCCGGAGGCATTGAAGCTAAGCGTATTCCAATTTGCAACACTGCTTGTTGGTACCAGGTATTTAAAGTTATCAGAAGGCAATACCGGGGATTCCCAAATAATTGCATTTGAATATTCCCTTCGGTCCTTTCCTGAAGCAAAAATCAGCAGTGTGTTTCCTGCTGCCAAATTTATGTTTGGAAAAACCCATTTGTTCGGGATATTAATGTTATCAGTCAGGGTCCAGTCAGCAATGTTCACTGTACTATCTGAGGCGTTGTATATTTCAATCCAGTCTTCATATTCGTTGTCTTCATCAGCAATTTGGGTGAAGTTTTTATTTGATCCCTCATTAATTACAATCTGAGCGCAAAGGATACCGAAGCTACTCAGCAAAAACAACAAGACCGTCAGGTATTTTTTATTCATAATAGTAGGTATATTTCTGTATGCAATGTATGTTATCAATATGATATTTCATGTAAAAAGCGATGTTTACAACATCTCCCTCCAGGGTTCATCCATATTCCCGCCTGTACATTATTTCTTCATTCATTCCTATCTTTTTAATACTTTAAAACTTTCTATGTTCCCGTCCGACTTTATCACCTTAAGCAAATGGTAACCAGACCTGAGATTGCTCAGGTTCAGTGTTTGTTCTTCACGTTCAATGGACACTGTTGAAATCAGATTTCCCAACATGCCATATACTTCAACCCTTGCCCCTGCGGCGCCCCTCAATGTAAATTGGTCTGTAAACGGATTTGGATAAACCTCGACCTCTGATTCAAATGCGTTTGTAGATAAGCCAGAGGACAGACCTTTAAATTTCAACCAGTTAACATTTAACATATCGGTGGCTGAGCCCTGAAATATCATGTAAACATCATAAACACCCTCTTTCGGATAGACCGTTGCCGGACTAATTGTTTGCCAGCTTGTTACGGAGCCTGTGGAGGGTACTGAAAGAAATGAGAACAAGGCGCCATCGTAAGAATTTAACCGAAAGTAGACAAAGCACGAAGCATTGGGATTTGCCACACGCACATCGATG
>JBFHER010000395.1:0-2968 GCA_041584055.1 Bacteroidales bacterium | reverse complement strand
TTTAAAAGCGGATGCACTCAAAATGGGTGCACATTCATTTGGCACAACAAAAATAAAGCCGTACCACATTTACAGTTACAAAGGACGAGGTGATCGTTACGGTGAAAAGTTGGTAGATGAACTTCCTTATGCAATTGCATTTACAATTGAAATGGATTATGATGCCATGCAACAAGCGCCAAAAGCACCCGTGGTACTGGAATCATCGCTGCAGTATTTAAACGCTGCAAACATTGCAATTAATCTGGCACAAACCATATGTAAATGGGGATTCAACGCGCGTGCACACATTGATGGCAATTACAATGTTGTTTGCCCGCTGGTTGCGAAAGACGCCGGTCTTGGTGAAATAGGGCGAATGGGAATACTGATGACGCCCAAACTTGGACCACGCGTTCGAATTGCGGTTGTAACCACAGATCTGGAACTTCCCGTGCGTAATATTAAGGATGACTTAAGTGTGATTGACTTTTGCGAACAATGCAATATCTGTTCAGCCAAATGCCCTTCGCATGCAATCCCACATGAAGAACGAAAAATGATAGATGGTGTTGAACGTTGGCAGATCGATCAGGAAAAATGCTTTACAATGTGGTGCAAAGCCGGAACTGATTGCGGAATTTGCATGAAACAATGTCCGTATTCTCATCCCAACACCACCTCCCACCAATGGATGCGCTGGGCAATCAAAAACTCACACTTATTTCGAATAGCTGCACTTTGGATGGAGAAAAAAATATATCAATAAAAAAGAGTTATCACGACTAATGTGATAACTCTTTTTTAAGGTTTAACGTGTTTTGTTTATATCCTTGTGCCTCTTTTACTTTGAACATGAGATTTCATAGCGCTCATTTTAACCTTTTGTTCCGGTGTTAAAAGGGCTTGAAATTCGATTTTTGATTTTGCCTGTATTTTAGCAATATCAGTTTTGATTGAAGTCATTTTATCAATGTTTTTATTTGCTTCTTTCAAGTTCACCTCCTCTTTCATGAGAATTGAACGTTGACGCACCTGTAATTCATTCAGTTCATTTTTAAGATCTGTCAAGGCCTGTGCATTTTCAAGACGCAATTCTTTCATTGCTGTTTTTTGATCTTCGGTGAACATTCCCTGTCCATTGCCTCTTTGCTGCCCTTTATTTTTCTGATTACCTTCAACACGTGCCCGTTGATCATTCATTCTTCGACCTGATTCCTGATGAGTGGCCATTCTTCTTTCCTTCATTTGAGAGTTTA
The DNA here is from genome assembly GCA_041584055.1 of Bacteroidales bacterium. Classification (GTDB taxonomy): domain Bacteria; phylum Bacteroidota; class Bacteroidia; order Bacteroidales; family UBA5342; genus JBFHER01. Next base: position 1,730 of record JBFHER010000395.1, on the reverse strand, counting down.
CGCCTTCTCCCATCCGTCGATTGCTTGCACGCTGCGCCATATGATTACCCCGGTCTCCTCTTTGCATAGCCAGGCCATTGCCACGATCGGCCCCTTGTCCCTTGAATTGCTTTGAATTTCCTTTTCCATGTTGCCCCTGAGAATTAGGTCTCTGATGCGCATTTCCCATAGCAAAGCCATGTCTCATACGCTCTCCTTCCTGACCAAGAACGCCCTTTGCTTCAGTCTTCATGGCAAGCATTTTCTTTGAAATTTCACCGTCCAGTTTCGCAATTGTTTCTACATTTTTAAGAATGGCTGCTTCATCGGCGACAGCTTTCCCCATCAAGGTACGTTGATGTGCTTTTGCTTCAGCAACCTGTTGTTTCAAATCCTGAATACTTTCAGAATACTTCTCATGAACAGCCTTCAATGCATTTCGTTGATCCTCATTTAATCGGCTTCCTTCAAGTCTTTTTTCTTCCTGCTTAAAAGACTGAAATTCATTGTTTTTGTCCTGAGCAAACGTTACCGCTGAGTTCACAAACATTGCGGTTAACACCATTGTAATTAATTTTATCCGTTTCATCTTTTTTTCATTTTATTGATCGCACTAAGCGCGAATCGATTATTTTTAATTTATGTTGTGATCTTCTTGCTGGTACCTAACAAGCGAATCACTTGTTTAAAATCAATCATGTTGTTTTGATTTGACTTTTTGACAAGTTCACAATTAATTCTATTCCCCCATTAACACTTTTTTTGAAAAAAGTTTTTTTAATCGTCATTTAAAATGACTCTAAATCACAGCTTACGAGACAAAAGAATAAATTTCATATCTATCTATATTAGTGCACTTTAGAAACAAATATCAGACATATCTAGATAAAATGATATGGAAAACATTCAGAAAAGATTCTCAATGGGTTTCATTTTAATTTTTTTGCCCTAAATTTGCCGTTGATTTTAAAAATCCAAAAAAAATAATATTATGGCTTACGTAATTAATGAAGATTGTATTGCTTGTGGAACTTGTGTGGATGAGTGTCCTGTTGATGCTATTTCTGAAGGAGACATCTATAAAATCGATGCTGAAGCTTGTACTGACTGTGGTACTTGTGCTGATGTTTGTCCTACAGAAGCAATTCATCCTGCATAAGCAAGAAAACAATCAAAAGAAAAATTTAAACGCTCCATACCGGGGCGTTTTTTTTGTTTTATTACTTGATGTCAGCATTCTTCAGTTTAACGATTTCAAGATAAGAACAAAGAACTACGACGTTTTTCGATAACGCCAAACAGCAAGGGATAATAAAACAAGTCCATATCCCAAAAGCGCAAAGAACTCCTTCCATAAATCAAATACATTTGATCCCTTTAAGATTACATGACGAACAATTTTAACAAAATATGCCAGTGGATTTAGTAGATTCATTTGTTGTGCCCAACCCGGCATGCTTTCCACAGGAGTAAACAATCCACTCATCAGGATAAACACAATCAGGAAAAAGAAACTTAACAGTGTTACCTGCTGTTGAGAATTGCTAAGTGCAGAAACAAGCAAACCCATGGATAAGATAAGCAATAGGTAGACACTTGCAAACAGTAATAAAACGCCGATATTACCAACAAAAGGAATGTTGAATGCCAATTTTGCCACTAACAGCCCCAGGCATAAATCAAACAAACCAATCAACCAAAAAGGAATGAGTTTCCCGGCAATGAACTGATATTTTTTGATTGGAGTAACA
>JBFHER010000394.1:0-2987 GCA_041584055.1 Bacteroidales bacterium | reverse complement strand
TTTGTAACCATCATCTGTTAAATAAGTATTCTCGGGAGAAGTGGAAGGTGAGGTAATCAGCTTACCATTTTGCTCTTCAACCATCCAGTTTAAGCAAAATTCAGCCGAGCCTTTCATTAGGGGATAGGCTTCGTTTTTCAGAAAATCTTTGTCTTGCGAAAACTGGTAATGCTCCCAAAGGTGGGTTACCAACCAGGTGCCACTCATGTTCCAGTTGGCCCATTGCGGACTTCCTTTTCCAAAATCGCCCACTGGATTGCTCATAGCCCAGATGTCGGAGGTATGGCAGGATGCCCAACCCATATTTACACCATAAAATGTTTTTGCAGTTACTGCACCTGTTTTCGAAAGGTTGTCAATGTAAGTGAGTAAAGGCATATGCAATTCGGAAAGGTTAGCCGTTTCGGCCATCCAGTAGTTCTCCTCCACATTGATGTTCATGGTATAATTGCTGCACCAGGGTGGCTGTATATACGGATTCCAAATCCCCTGTAACGTAGCAGGAACACCTAAAGTACGTGAACTGGAAATCAGCAAATAGCGACCATATTGAAAGTATAGAATCTCCAGATTTTTATCCTCGGCTCCATGAAAGTATCTCTTCAAGCGTTCATCCGTGGGAAGGTCTGGCGCTGTTGTTTCACCCAGATTCAATTCCACACGCTTAAACAGTTTTTGATAATCGGTCAGGTGGTCCGTTTTGATATCGTTATAGTTCTTTTTAAAAGCTTTGGATAATTGTTTGCCGGCAATGGCTTTATTATCCAGGCCTTCTTTGGCCGGGTCTTTATCGAACCCATTAAAACTTGTAGCAACAGCAAGGTACAAGGTGGCTTCATTAGCTCCTGTTACGATGAGTGAGCTGTCGGTATAGCTTACCTCTCCGCCATCATTCTTTATCTTGAGGTAAGACGAGAAACGGGTGCCACGGTTTGCATCAAATCGTACCGGATCTTTTACATATTTCTGAATGTTATGGGCTACATAATAGGGCGCATAGCCATCTGCTTTAAATACATTGTTCTCAACTTTTGTTGTGTATTTCAATAAGCTATTAAACTTCACGCTAAAATTAAGCGCCGATTTTTTGTCAGCAGAAAGTTTTACCACCATAATTTGATCGGGGTGCGAAATAAAGTATTCGCGTGTAAAGTTGATTCCATCAGCCTGGTAGGTGACGCTTGAGATGGCCTTGCTGATGTCCAGTTCACGGTAATAGTTTTTTGCGTCTCCCCGGTGATCAACCCTTATAAAAAAGGTTCCGAGCGGGGCATACGATTCTGTAAATTCACCCTGGATATTGCGGTTCAGATGATCGGCCAATTGATAATCTTCTTTGGCCAATGCCTCCCTCACCTGGGGAATAAATTTATAGGCATCCGGGTTCATAGAAGGATCAACAGGTTCGCCCGACCATAGTGTGGCATCGTTTAAGTAAATCTGATCGCTCTCAACACCTCCAAAAACCGAGGCTCCCATTTTACCATTGCCAAGCACAAGACATTCTTCGAAATACTCAGCTGGTTTATCGTACGACAATACGGTTGCAGATTGAGCTCTGGCATATTGCAGCGCAAGACTGAACAGCGCAAAAAAGAATAAGGTGTGGTAATTTTTCTTCATGGTTGAATCAACTTATTTTCGATCAATTTCTGATTTCCGATTTAACGCCACGCATGACCTTCAATGCTTTCTCTCCTACTGTTCCATCCTGAAAGATTGATAAGTTTATGGTGACAGCTCCGCCATTTTCCATACAAGCTTTAATGTATGAGCTCAGTTCTTCAGAAGTAAATTTTGGATCTTTTATCCCAGACCTTCCGGCTCCCCAGGCATGTTTTTCCATGGTTAGCAGAACCTGGTACGACAAGTTTGGAGACGGCCCGTTTTTCATAAACCCATTTACCGGAGGAGCGATGGGATGCTGCACTTCGCCCGGCCAGTAGTCCTGCCATGGCGAAACATCGGGCCATATCCAGGCGTTAAGGCAAATCAAGCGATCCTTGTTTCCAATTTTTGCCGCATTAAAGAAATCTTCGAAAGGCATTTGCGGAAAATCCTTGAAAATGGCAATCATGGTATCGAACCAGTACCCAGATATCTTATCCTTGTAACGCATACCCAGTTCCGTAAGAATAGCCTTAAAATTGCCTACAAAAGCCTGCCGCGTTTCGGGTGTTGCACCTCCATATCGGGGATATCCAAATCCCAATGGACCATTAACATAGCATAGTAATCGTATGTCTCGTTCATTTAGCGCATCTGCTAATTCCATAAGCAAATCGCGCTTTGTGGTTTGTCCTGGAAAAATACCCTCCCAGCTTTTTATAGGAGCCGGACAGTAGGATTCGGCATGACCAATGGGGAAAATCACATAACCTGCTCCGGTTTCCTCAACCATATTGGCAAATTTTTCCACATCGAAATCATTTACGGCATCTTCAAAACTTTTAATGGAACCATCGGGCATTGGAGCCTCTGAAGTCCAGTGGAACATAACACCGTATCCGGTTTCCACCAGCCAGTCGACACTTGCCCGAGCATTTGCAGCCCGCTCCTCTTCTTTTGCTATTATTTCCTTTTTTGAAACAGGCAGCAGTTCAAACGAACGAAAATGGAGTAACACTCCGTCCTTCTCTATATCTGGAGTAGAAATAGTAATCACCTGTTTTCCGGCTTCCAATGCAACTACACCCGATAATTTTACCCTTTCAAAATTCAGCACTTCGGGAACTGCAAAATCCTCACCTCCGGGAAATGGCCCGGAAGTTTTTGAAATGGTAAATTCGGAATTCCCTGTTGTCGTTTCTAAAGAAATTGTTGTTCCATCGCCTGCTTCGCCCACACTTGCAATCAGGTATACTTCGTAATTATCTTTTTCAGGAATTTCCACTTCCCAGCTTAGCGAAGCATTGGCTATCCATTTGGTATTTCCACGTTCAATCACCAGACCGGTATCGCTCAAAGCTTTGTATACCTGATTATTA
>JBFHER010000393.1:0-2994 GCA_041584055.1 Bacteroidales bacterium | reverse complement strand
GATTGTTTCATGCCAAACAGAAAAGAAAACTGATTCGGAAACGGTTGCAACAAGTCCAAACATTATCTTCATCCTTGCAGATGATTTGGGATATGGTGACCTGAAATGCTTTAATTCGGAGGGGAAAATCCCAACCCCAAACCTTGACAACATGGCGGAAAACGGGCTTATGTTTACCGATGCACATACATCATCGGCCGTTTGCTCACCAACACGTTATGGCATAATTACCGGACGTTATAACTGGCGTTCAACACTTAAAAGTTTCGTTTTAAGTGGTTATTCAAAATCATTGATCAGGCAAGAGCGTACAACAATTGCAGAAATGCTACAAAAACAAGGTTATACCACTGCCTACATTGGCAAATGGCATCTGGGATGGGATTGGGCCCTTGAGAATGAAGAAGCCGGAAAGAACAACGATAACCTTGATGCAAAGCCTAAGGTAGATTTCGGTGCTCCCGTTAAAAACGGCCCAACAACCCACGGGTTTGATTATTCTTTCGGATTTTGTGGTTCACTTGACATGGCACCCTACGTTTATGTGGAGAATGACATGCCAACCATGATCCCCACTAAAACGACGATTTCAGTGGATGAAAAAGGCATCTGGAGAAAAGGCCTGACTTCTGATGATTTTGTTCATGCGAACGTTTTGCAGGATTTAACGGACAAAGCAGTGAATTACATCAGTAAAAATGCCAACGGGAGCGCGCCTTTCTTTTTATACTTTCCATTGCCAGCACCACACACCCCTATTTTGCCAACCACTGAGTTTTTAGGGAAAAGCAATACCAACATGTATGGCGATTTTGTGATGCAGGTGGATGATGTGGTACGTCAAATAAGGGAAGTCCTTAAAAGTAAGGGAATTTCAGATAATACACTACTGGTCTTTACCAGTGACAATGGTTGCTCTCCAAAAGCCGATTTCGAAGAGCTTGCCAAAGTAGATCACGACCCAAGCTTTACCTTCAGAGGTACAAAAGCGGATATCTTCGAGGGAGGTCACCGGGTTCCTTTTATCGTGGAATGGCCCAACAAAGGGTTAAAGAATGCCACTACGGATAAAACTATTTGTACCACTGACTTTTTTGCCACTTGTGCCGAACTCACCGGATATGATATTCAGGATGCCGAAGCTGAAGACAGTTACAGCATCTTGCCACTTATTACAGGTGAAAATGATGCGGATATCCGTGAATACATCGTTCATCATTCCATAAATGGCTCTTTTGCTATCCGAAAAGGGGACTGGAAATTAAGTGTGTGTCCAGGATCCGGTGGCTGGAGTTACCCAAGACCTCAGGATATAAAAGCTGAAAATCTGGTTCTGCCCCCCATGCAGTTATACAATCTGAAAGAGGATATAGGAGAAACCAAAAACCTCATTGCTGACTATCCGGAAAAAGCAGCCGAACTAAAAAGTGCCCTTGCAAAAATCATTCTTGACGGTAGAAGCACGCCTGGCGCAAAGCAGGAAAATGAGGGCATGGAAGGATGGAAACAAATCGAGTCAATTATTAACTAAATACAATATTAAAATGAAAGGCTTTGAAAAAAGAAGACTGATGTTTGTGTTTTTAGCCCTTGTTTTGGTGATTCAATCCGGTTTCTCTCAGGAGAAGATTTGGGAAGAATCCGAACAGGAAAAAACAGAACGTATGGCCTGGTGGACCGAAGCCCGGTTTGGTATGTTTATCCACTGGGGCCTTTATGCCCAGGCGGCGCGTCATGAGTGGGTGAAGAAAAGGGAACGCATCTCGGATGAAGCATATCAAAAATACTTCGACATATTTGAACCGGATCTTTTTGACCCTGTTGAGTGGGCAAAAAAAGCAAAGGCTGCCGGCATGAAATATGCAGTGATCACTGCAAAGCATCACGAAGGATTTTGTATGTTTAATTCTGCTTATACAGATTATGATGTCATGGAAACGCCATATGGCAAAGATATCCTCAAAGAATGGGTAGATGCATTTCGGGCCGAAGGATTGGGGATCGGATTTTACTACTCTTTGATTGATTGGCACCATCCCGATTTTACGATTGATAGCCGGCATCCGCAAAGTGCGCAAACGCAACAGGAATACGACAAACTGAATAAAGGTCGTGACATGGGTATTTACAGGAAGTATATGAAAAATCAGGTACAGGAACTTCTTACAAACTATGGGAAAGTAGACATCCTTTGGTTGGATTTTTCATACCCCGGCACTTTTGGAAAAGACAAAGATGATTGGGGATCTGTTGAGCTTCTTAAAATGGTCCGTCAGCTACAGCCCGGCATTCTGGTTAACGATCGTTTGGATTTGAAAACCTATGAAGGAGGATGGGATTTCACAACACCCGAGCAGTTTAAAGTCGAAAAGTGGCCCGAGATAGACGGCAAAAAAATTCCCTGGGAAACCTGTCAAACCTTTTCCGGGTCCTGGGGCTATTATCGGGATGAATACACCTGGAAAGACAACAAACAACTCCTGGTCCTGTTAATTGAGTCAGTCAGCAAAGGGGGCAATGTCTTACTAAATGTTGGCCCCACGGCCAGAGGAACATTCGACCATAGAGCAGACAATGCACTTGAAGAGATGGGACAATGGATGAAATTTAACGCCCGCTCTATTTATGGTTGCACCCAGGCACCCGATGAATTTATAGCCCCTGATAATACACTGTTGACCTATAATCCTGAAAAAAACCGTTTGTACGTACACCTTCTGGATTATCCAATGAGGAACTTTTTAATGAGAGGGATGGCCGATAAGGTGAAGTATGCCCAGTTTTTGCATGATGCTTCTGAAATAAAAATTGGCAAACCACAGGGTGCATGGATTAAACAGGAAACAAACGAAGGTGATATTAATCTGTTGCTCCCGGTTAATAAGCCGAACATTGAGATTCCCGTGATTGAAATCTTTTTAAAGGAGTAGGTTAAATTATAAATGAATGAAGTTTATTATGAAGCGTAGTCGGGGTTTTTATTTGTTTCTGTTG
>JBFHER010000392.1:0-3005 GCA_041584055.1 Bacteroidales bacterium | reverse complement strand
TTGTTTGAAGATTCTATGCAACAACCCTTTTCTGGTGTTTACAGAACATACATACTTCCCAACAATCAGGAGTCTGAATCAGAACGTCTAAATCAGTTGTGTTTGGCGATTAAATTGGTGTATGCATCCATCTTTACAGACAGTGCCAGAAACTATTTTCAAGCCGTCAATTATAAAATTGAAGAAGAAAAGATGGCTGTTATTATTCAGGAACTGGTGGGAACAGCAAAAGACCAGTACTACTACACCCAGATTAGTGGTGTTGCCCAATCTTACAATTATTATCCCTTCTCCTACATGCAACCTGAAGATGGCTTTTCTGTTGCGGCCATCGGTCTGGGCATGTATGTTGTCGGCGGGGAAAAATCCCATCGCTTTTGTCCCCGCTACCCTAAGCTGGAGCTCAATGCAATTCCTGATCAGGTGAAGGATTCACAGACTCATTTTTATGCAGTAGATTTAAAGAAACAAAACATTGATTTAATAAATGAAGGGGAAGATGCTGCCATTGTAAAACTCCCATTGAAAATTGCTGAATCTGAAGGAAATCTGCTTCACATGGCTGAAGTATTTGATTTTGAAAATCAACGGTTAATAGGTGATTTTACAAAGCGAGGACCAAGGGTTGTGAATTTTTCAAACATCCTTAAATATGATCATATTCCTTTGGCAAAAACATTAAAGATACTTTTAAACTTTTTTGAAGAAGCCATGGGAACACCTGTTGAAATTGAATATGCAGTTGATTTGAATCTTGAAAATGATAAACTTCCAACATTTTACCTGTTGCAAATAAAACCCCTGATCCAAAAGGAATACGAAGTTGATCTCAACCTTGAGGAATACAATCCTGACGATGCGATTCTGTATGCATCCAAAGGAATGGGAAATGGCCAATACAGTCATATTAAAGATGTGATCTATATGGACATAGACAAATTTGAAAAAACGGAGACGGGTGAGATGGCAAAAGAAATGCGCATGCTCAATAAGCTGATGGTAGAAGAAGACAGGGAATACATCCTTATTGGCCCCGGACGTTGGGGAACGCGTGATAAATTTACAGGTATTCCAGTGCTTTGGTCTCACATCTCTAAAGCGAGGGTCATCATTGAAATGGGATTGAAAGATTTCCCGCTTGATGCTTCTCTGGGTTCCCACTTTTTTCACAATGTCACATCCATGAATGTAGGTTATTTTTCAGTCCCCCATCGTTCACCGGATAACAAATTGAACTTGGATAAGTTATCAAACGCGGAAGTCATCAATCAAACACACTATTTCAAACATGTTCGTTTTAAAAAGTCACTCCATGTGATCATGGATGGTAGAAAACGAAAAGCTCTAATCATGCCCCGTAAATAGCGATTACAGCCGTCTTTATCCGGGCCAGGTTACTGATTAAACATATTCTCATAATCATTTATCGGCATAATCACAACGATCGCCACCACTTACTCATTACAAAAAAAGAGGCCTGAGCCTCTTTTTTGTTTATCCTAATATCTGTAATGATCAGGTTTATATGGTCCATCTGGCGAAACACCAATGTAAGCTGCCTGTTCTTTTGTCAGACGTGTCATTTTTACACCCAGCTTTTCGAGATGCAAGCGTGCAACCTCTTCATCCAGATGTTTTGGCAAACGATAAACATCAAGTGCATATTCCTTTGTAAATAATTCTATTTGAGCCAGTGTTTGGTTTGTAAATGAGTTACTCATCACAAAAGAAGGATGGCCGGTGGCACAACCCAAATTGACCAAACGGCCTTCAGCCAGAAGAATGATTGAAGTTCCATCCTCAAAGAAATAACGATCAACCTGAGGTTTTATATTAACTTTCTTAATGCCAGGATATGCTTCCAATTTACTTACCTGAATCTCATTATCAAAGTGACCAATGTTACAAACAATGGCCTGATCTTTCATATTTGACAGATGCTCAATTCTAAGGACGTCCTTATTTCCAGTGGTGGTAACATAAATATCACCTTCGCAAAGTGCATCCTCAACGGTCGTTACCTCGAATCCTTCCATGGCGGCCTGTAAAGCACAAATAGGATCGATCTCAGTCACTAAAACACGGGCACCAAAACCTCTCATGCTCTGAGCACACCCTTTACCCACGTCGCCATAGCCACACACAACGACAATCTTACCTGCCACCATGATATCGGTTGCGCGCTTAATACCATCAGCCAATGACTCACGGCATCCGTAAAGGTTATCGAATTTAGACTTGGTCACAGAGTCGTTTACATTGATGGCAGGGAATAATAGAGTCCCCTCCTCCATCATCTGGTATAAACGATGTACACCTGTTGTTGTCTCTTCAGAAACACCCTTTACATCTTTTGCTACAGCATGCCAATGGCCAGGTTTTTCTGCAAGTACCTTCTTCAATATTTTAAACAATTCCTGTTCATCCTCACCTTCAACAACTTTATCTAAAATAGATGCATCCTCCTCGGCCTGATATCCAACATGGATCATCATTGTTGCATCTCCCCCGTCATCCACAATTATATTTGGTCCTTTTCCTCCTTCAAATGTCAGGGCCTGAAGTGTACACCACCAGTATTCTTCGAGAGATTCACCTTTCCAGGCAAAAACAGGAACACCAGCAGCAGCAATTGCAGCAGCAGCATGGTCCTGGGTTGAAAAGATATTACAACTGGCCCATCTTACTTCAGCTCCCAGTTCTACAAGTGTTTCAATCAAAACAGCAGTCTGAATGGTCATATGTAGTGATCCCATTACTCTGGCACCCTTCAACGGTTTCTCCTGTCCATGTTTTGTACGCAGCGACATTAACCCCGGCATTTCTCTTTCCGCCAGGTCTATTTCTTTTCGTCCAAACTCTGCATCAGACAAATCTTTAATCTTGTACTTTAAATTTGAAAACAATTCTTCTGTCATTATTAATCTCCTTGTATTTTTTATGGATTGCAAATATACTTAAGTTGTTGATAATTACATCAAACAATTCAATGCATTTATTTTATC
>JBFHER010000391.1:0-3033 GCA_041584055.1 Bacteroidales bacterium | reverse complement strand
TCGAGTATTACTTTTTTATATTGCAATCTTCCTGTTTCATCTTTCACGGCTACAAGGTAGATGCCTGTCATTAATGCTGATACATCAATCTGAACATTGTTTAAGTGTGGATTCAGTTCCAAAACCGTGGCTCCATGAATGGTATAAATACTTATATTTTGGATGATACTAGCATGACGAATTGTAATGTAGCCGGATGTCGGATTAGGATAAATAATAAACTGATTTGTATGACTATCGTTTATTGCTGTTACCTGCGTCACATCTCGTACGGCTCTCACATAATTGTTGACATAAAGAATATCTCCCTGTGGCCCAAAGTATTTTGGATAGTATTCTGTTCCCATTGCTTTTGGGTCGTTTCGTGAAGCGCCTGCACCATGGGTATCGTACAGTGCGGGTGTATTATCTGGCGGGAAAGACATTTGCCCCTGAGCCTCTCCAAAACTCACATAAACTGCATCGGTGTAGGGAGTGGGCCCATCCATGAGTGGAGAGCTTGTCCAATAATAACCATAATTTGGATCTCCATCGGGATTATTAAACGATGTACATGAAAATAACGGATCAATAGAGGGCGAATCAGTTGCGTCCGGACAACGGCTATAATCGATGATACTATGTAGTTCTTTGGCATTTGGCAAACGCCAGTCTGAGTGACCAGCAAGGGTGAGCTTTTCGCAGTAGTCTAAGGCATCTTCCCAATTCCGAGTTGTACCGTCATCAACCTGTTGCCACATTAATCCGGTTGCCTCGTCCGTTATTGTACCATCACCATTATCCACAAATACATTAATGCCATAATCTGTATTTCCTCTCACCATCCTGAAATACATGGTGTTTGGTAAGCCTGTTGATTTAATATATTTGGGATACCCCTTTAGTCGTCCATCTACAAAGTTGTAACCAAAAACAGCCGTATCGCCGCGCATTATTAAACCAGTATATTGCGTGCTGGACCATGTTTGCGCATCGATCTCTCGCTCCCCAATGGACGTGTCTCCAATTGGATGATTAAAATAATCTGTATTGATAAAGAAATCCACCGCGTTATCACCAAAACAACGACCAGTGAACTGGGCCAGGGAATACAACTCTTTTATTGTTGGAACCCGCCAGTCGTTATATCCACCCAAATTAGATGCTGCAGCTTTTACAAAGGCATCGGCATACGATATCTTTTCGCCCATATCTTGCTCCCACATTAATCCCGTCACGTTATCGGTAATTGTTCCGTCACCATTATCAGTGTATGAAGGTTGATATCCATTGTACTGCGCATCTTGACCGTAAAATCGGTCGCCTTCCGATGGCGCAGAAATGATGGCACTGTTGCTGTAAAAATCAGAAACATTTGTATCTACAATTGGGTATTTTTCAGTGGGGGTGGGTGTTGTGCTTGTATCGTTGGGTGCCTCTTCGCTTTCAAACGAAATACCATTGATGGCAAACATCTGCTGTTCTAATTCCAGTTTTGCATCTTCCTGTTCTTCACTTAAATCGCCAAGTAATAGGTTATTTCCCTCGAAAGGATCGGCCATCAAATTGAACATCTCCTTGTTATTCTCTGCATCATAAATGATTTTATAGGTTTTATTCCGAATTGTATATACATCGGTCGAGACGGTTTCATTGGCCCCCAGTTCCATATAGTTATAGTCGCGTTTTAGCCCAATCGTGTCGCTGAGTAGGTGCTTAAAACTATAGCTATCGTTTACTTTATTTGTTGGGTAAGCATCGGGTTGCACAATTTGTGCGATGGTGGCATAAAAATCGCTCACATTAATCATGGCATCTTCTCTTTCGTTTACACGCGTTACGCCTTTCCCCGAAACAATGAGCGGAACATGAACACCCCCTTGATACACTGTATTTTTGCCTAAGGGTTTTGGAAAACCTTGCAATATATTGCCTGCAGTTCCATTGTCGCCAACAAACATGATAAGGGTGTTATCCAGTACATCTTGTGGAATAGAATCGAGCAAACGTCCAATTTCGTAGTCCATGGCTTCAATCATGGCAATAAACTTCTGCAGATTGGTAGTTACATTTTCAGACGTATACATTTCGGCTGGTGGAACATGAAAAGGCGTATGTGGAGAAACATGTGCAAACCACATCAACCAGGGTTTGCTTTGATTTTTTATCCAGTTTATGGCATAATCAGTAAAATAGCTTGTAGCATATTCGGTGCTAACTGAGCTTTCGTGGTTTTCCACTTTTGCCCAATTGTAATAATCTTCAACACCGGCACCATTCACACCCATGAAATCGTCGGCCCCGTGTTGGTAAGGGTGTTCAATGTCATTGGGCCTTGCATTGTGCCATTTTCCAATCACACCGATTGCATAAGCATTATCGGTCAACTCATCCACTTCTTTGAAAATTGATTTTTGATCGGTCTTGAGTATACCAGGAACCGTATTGATCCCACTGTTTGCACCATATTTACCAGTAAGCATAGATGCACGTGTTGGAGCACATGCCGGACAGGCCCATACATTTTCAAATGTGACGCCTGTTTCACGTAATTTATCGATGTTTGGTGTGTTTGGTAAAACACTTCCAACATTGTAGCCATTCAAGGCATCTACGCCCATATCGTCGGCTATGATTAGCAAGATATTCGGTTTTTCCTCTGCTTTTGATGCATTTATTCCCAATAGGAAGAACAATGCCAGAAAGAGTTTTAACAATTTATGCATGGTATTAATTATTTATTATTTTTGATGATCCGACTTACTTTATCTTCTTGATTTTTGTTGATTTTGTTGCGCATCTGCCAGTTCATCTACCGAAAGAAAGCCATCCTGATTCAAATCCATTCTTTCAAACTGCTGTTCTGCATTATCTCTACTCATGTTTCCGTTTCGTTTTTTCATTTGAATGTACATTTCTTCGAAATCGACCTTTCCATCTTTGTTGGCATCCAACCGCGCCATTCTACTCCCTGCATTCGTGGGACGCTGTACCTGTCCATTCCTGCCCGTATTCATTCCAAAGGTTCTTGAACCACGGTTTTCAATCTCCATT
>JBFHER010000390.1:0-3051 GCA_041584055.1 Bacteroidales bacterium | reverse complement strand
CAATGCTATTCTTATAATAGTTGGTGCTACGTGAGTATTTTGATGCATAGGCAATCCGAACACGAGGATCTGCTTGCATATCTTCTAACCAAACTTTCTGCTTTGCTTCCCGAACCACAATACGAGACATATTAACGATATACATGCGCTCTTCGATCCCCCAGGAAGTCAAATAACGATCAGTACTGCCCGGATATCCGAGAATCATTGCAAAATCATTTGTTTTTGGTCCCGTCAACGAAATGGGAAGGTGATGCTTTGGCTTGAACGGAACATTCTCTTCTGAATAGTCTGCCGGCTTTCCATCGGGTGACATATAAACACGAAACATACTGAAGTCTCCCGTGTGCCTTGGCCACATCCAATTATCCGTATCAGCCCCGAACTTACCGATGCTTGAAGGAGGAGCTCCAACCATACGAACATCTTTAAATATCTCATAGATAAACAGGTAATACTGATTTCCTGAATAAAATGGTTTAACACTGGCAGTAAATTCATTCCCTTCCGTTGCTTCTTTTTTGATGATTGAAAGAACAGAATCTGTCAGAGACATTCTCTCTCTTTCATCCTCAACACCAGTGAGCGCACCTAATACCCGCTCACTAACATTTTCGACGCTTTTTAAAAACGTCACAGACAATCCGGGCGTTGGAATCTCTTCTTCCATTGAAAACGCCCAAAACCCGTCTTTTAAATAATCATGTTCAACTGAACTATGCTCCTGAATAGCACCATAACCGCAATGATGATTTGTTATAATCAATCCCTTATCAGAAATAATTTCTCCGGTACACCCTCCACCAAAAATAACAATGGCATCTTTAATGCTGGAATTATTTATGCTATAAATGTCTTCAGCTGATAATTCAAATCCAAGATCCTGCATATCTGCAAGGTTCAATTTCTCGATCATAGGTAACATCCACATCCCCTCATCAGCCTTTACTCCTTGCAGCAAAGCAACGAATGTCACTAAGACTACTATTAAATTTCGTTTCATAATTATTTATATATATACTTAAAAGCCAACAAAATTAAAAGCAAAGGTAAGAATGGATACTGACAAATGTCATGATTTGAGCTCCATTTACCGAAAAAGGTGACAAACAACATGTTTTTTCTGAAAGAACCATCAACCATCCTATAAAAATTTACAGAATGAAAGCTTAGGTTCATTGCTTTATGAAAAAAATTATATTTGCACTTTATCAAAATTGAAGTCAGAAAAATGAATCAGGATTGGACCACAAGAACTGAATTGCTGTTAGGGACAGAAAAACTCAAACGACTTAAAAACGCACATGTGCTAATCGTTGGATTGGGAGGTGTTGGCGCATACGCTGCGGAAATGCTATGCAGATCTGGCATAAATCGACTTACCATCATTGATGGTGATGTTGTAAATGAGAGCAATTTAAACCGACAACTTGTGGCATTAAGAAGTACCATTGGCAAATCGAAAACACAAGTCCTCAGTGACAGGTTGCGTGATATAAATCCAGACATTGAGCTGGTGATCCATACTGAATTTGTGAATGGGGAACGAACCATTGAGCTTCTGGACGAATACAACTATGATTATGTTGTTGATGCCATTGATACGCTGAGTCCAAAAACATTTCTCATCTATCACGCTTACAAGAAAGGTTTTAAGGTTATTTCCTCAATGGGGGCTGGTGCGAAAATGGATCCTACAAAAATTCATATTTCAGACATCTCCAGGTCGTACAATTGCAGACTTGCAAAAATGTTAAGAAAAAGACTGCACCGACTGGAGATACGAAAAGGAATTAAAGTGGTCTTTTCCTCGGAACTCTCTGATAAGGATGCCATGGTATTGACGGATGACGAACAAAACAAAAAATCTGTGGTTGGTACCATTTCATACATGCCTTCCATTTTTGGATGCATGCTCGCTTCGGAAGTGATACGGGATTTAGTAAAGGAGTAATAGAGATATTAAAACGTTTTTTGTTGAACCAAACGCTTAGTTCTCTGCAAGCCGGGTTTCTTTTTCTTTCTCAAGAACGATTTCCAGATACATTTCATTGTTTTTTCTCTTCTTTATCTCAATCACTTTTGTAATCTTATCATACCCGACATATGAAAAAACCAGCTGATACCTTCCTTCTTTTAAATTCATTTTGAAATCGCCTAACGCTGAACTGATGGTCCCTTCTATGGTTCCTAAGCAGTGTACATTTGCCAGGGACAAAGGAATGTATGAATCATTGACCTTTTCATAAATTGTTCCTGAGACTGTTACTGTTTTATTTCCTGCATATAAAGTGGAGGATGCTATGATGAGAACAAGCAATGTTAAAATTTTAATGTGCTTCATTTTCGTATTTATTATGATACAAAAAAATAACACTTACATTTCATGGCAATATCGACCGCATTACATCTGTTTTACATTTTCATGACGAGATGTAAAAAAAAAAGGCCTTCTCTTCAGAAAGCCTTTTAACCTGTTGTTTTATGTTACTATTCATTAATCATAGCAAGCTTTTCCTTTGCTAAGGATAACGCTTCACCATTTGGAAATTTCTTTATGTACAATTCATAGGCCTGTTGCGTTCCAACATTCTTTGCCTGCTGCCACGAAACAACATCCAATGTTTTTTTTGCTTTACCCGTGTATTCACCATTGGGAAAATCTGCCAAATACTGTTCCAATAACTTTAAATTATTATCGCTCACGGCTTCATCAAAAGCTTGAATAAAAGTCAATTCTTCAATCTTACCTTTTACAAACTCAATTTTTTGTCCTTCCGGATACGTTGAAATATATGCCTCACATTTGGCAATCGTTGGAGTGTTTGATATCATTTTTGCCAATAACTTCTCTGTTGGCATCAATACAACATCCACAAAACCAGTGAGTTCATTTACATTTAAAGTTGTTTTAGATTTTTTATGCGAAACAGTCATTGTTGTCATCCCGTTGACAGCGACTGAGAAATAACCATTGTGATCTGATTTTATCACCTCCCCATCCACTGATCCGACACTAATCTTTGCTCCTTTTACGGGTTCATCAACCAT
>JBFHER010000389.1:0-3062 GCA_041584055.1 Bacteroidales bacterium | reverse complement strand
TAAGAAATATAATAACTACGATTAAATGAATATTCTAATGAAACAATTTGTATTTGGCTTATTACTGCTGTCATTGTTGGCTTGTGGTCGAGAGGAAATGAAAACGGTGACTGCCGTTAATTTTAATTTAGAAGGGATTGGTCTGGAACAAGATGTCATGCGCCGGGATCCCAGCGATATTATCAAAGTAAACGATTTGTATTATGTCTGGTATTCCAAAGGTTTAATTTCGCCTGGTTACGACGCCACCGTGTGGTATGCAACTTCTACAGACGGTAAGACATGGAATGAAAAGGGGATGGCATTGGCAAAAGGTGAGCCCGGAAGCTGGGAAGGAGAAAGTGTATTTACGCCCAATATTCTGGTTGCTGAAGGCAAATACTGGTTATTTTATACAGGTGTTTCCCGAAAGTTTAAACAGCCTTACAATCCCGATTCGAAAATCGGAATAGCAGTGTCCGATTCACCGGATGGCCCATGGGAACGCCTGCCCAACAATCCAGTGTTGAAAAACAGTGATAACCCCGAAGACTTTGATAGTCATTTGATTGATGATGCCTGTTTGATTGTTAGAGAAGGAAAATATTGGTTCTATTACAAAGGACGTCAGTTAGGGAAAAGTCCGGGTGAAACAAAAATGGGGGTAGCAATTGCAGACCATCCGCAAGGCCCTTATGTAAAGCACAAAGAGAATCCGGTGATTCCCGGCAATCATGAGGTATTTGTTTGGCCGCAGGGGAAAGGTGTTGCAGCCATGATTGGAACAACCGGACCCAAAGACATCACCAATACAATACAATATGCCGAGGATGGAATTCATTTCAGTAAAACGCACGATGTTGTAAATGGCCCTGTAGCTGCCGGGGCATATCGCCCGGAAGCTTTTACCGAGAGTGGCAAGGGCAAGTTGCCTGAATGGGGTGTTAAGATTGGGAAACCTGACAGAAAAAAGGGTGAACTGCCATTTATTCAGGGGTTTGAATTAAAATTATCGAAATAATAAAATGACCGTTATGTTTCAAAAAATGCTTATAAGTGTGCTTTTCATTGTTTGCCTTTCATCTTGTACGAAAAGCCTGAATAATTTAACACTGACTTCTCCCGATGGCAAGCTTGACCTTCAGATTGAGCTTACCGAAAATAAACTGAATTACCGGATTACTCAGGAAGGTAAAGAAAAGGTGGGCGTTTCAGGATTGGAAATTTTTCCCAATGCTGCCGTGAGCATTTTAGATGCTTCCGAAAGCGAAAACGACAGTCACTGGCAGCCGGTATGGGGGCAACATAGTCACATTCGGGATAATTATAAAGAACTGCAATTGGGGATTGTTTCTAATGGTGTGAACGGAACACTTTTCGCCCGGATTTATAATGAAGGCGTCGCTTTTCGCTTTGTCCTGGACAAAGGACAAAAGCCCGGAGAAGCATCGTTTAAATGCGAGTACACATTTCCGGAAGCAAGTAATTATTTTTCACCGGCAGGCGAAAGCGAACCCCTGGGACCGGTTACTTTTAATGGATTAAGAGACTATCTGCAAACTAAAAATAAACGAAAGATAAGTGTTCCCCTGGTGATTGCGTCTCCTGATGAATCTTATATGGCAATTTTAGAGTCTGATTTGTATGCCTCCAGCGGTATTGCGTCAATGAATCTTGGGATTGGGGAATCAGGAAATATTGTGTCTGTAAACAGCGTTGAGTTAAACGAAAATGAATGGACAAGTCCGTGGCGGGTAATTTTATTTGGTGAAAAAGCAGGAGACCTGGTGGTGAATACCGTCCCAATTAACCTGGCAACGCCTTGCCAAATAGAAAATACAGATTGGATTAAGCCGGGAAAAACGCTTTGGGACTGGCGAGTACATGGTTACACTGCACCAGATGGTTTCGTCTATGGCATCGATAACGAAAGTTATTACCGATTCATCGATTTTGCTGCAGAAAATGATATCGATTATTTTCTGATTGATGATGCCTGGTACAAACATGTTACAAAAGGACACTTCGAATTGTCGGAAAAATTAGACCTGCAGAAAGTGATTGAATATGCATCTGAAAAAGAGGTGGATTTGATGTTGTATTACGACAGGCGACATGGTGAATATGGCGATGATGAACTCTTTCCATACTACCAGTCTTTAGGGATGAAAGGGATCAAATACGGATTCATGGGAGGGAAGGTCGATTTTACCCGTGAAGCCATTCAAAAAAGCGCAAAAAGTCAGTTGTTAATCGACTTTCATGATGGTCCTGTTCCTTTTACGGGGATGCATCGCACCTATCCCAATGCCATAACCCGCGAGTATTGTCATGCCCAGCAGGATTCCAGACGTGCTTTTACACCCGAATCCTTCATAAAAATGGCGCTGATCAATGCCATCACCGGTCCTCTGGACATGAACAATGGAAACTTTGATTTAACCGGCATCAATGCTGGTTTGAGACAAAAAGGACCACGCATCCAGCATTCATACTTCTCAACGGTGGCTTCTGAAGCGGCACGAACACTGGTGATCTTCAGTGGATTGGTTTGTATCCCCGATGCCCCGGAAGCGTACGCAGCAAAACCAGACCTGTTTGAGTTTATACAGCTTATGCCGGTAGGAAAATGGGACGAAAGTCGCGTACTTCATTCCAAAATGGCTGAATACATTACCACAGCAAGACGTTCAGGCAATGAGTGGTTCATTGGCTCTGTGTATAATCAACAAGGTGGAACATTGAACATCACACTTGATTTTTTAGAAGAAGGGAAGACCTACGATGTTACCTATTATGAAGACGCTGAAAATACCCATTGTGCAACCAATCCTGAAGCCTATCAGATAAGAAAAGGAACGGTGAAAAAAGGGGATGTTGTAAAGGCGGTGATGGCTCCCGGTGGAGGCCATTGCATGTGGATACGACCAGAATAGTAAAACGGAGGTTTCCTGTGTGGGGCCAGTGGTATCTTGTGCAGAGTGAGTTTTATGAACAAAGGAGAGGTGACGATCCCGAATGACGAATCAAATGATAATAAAATGATGATGCGAAAGTGTAACGTGATAATGGGTGTGTTTATT
>JBFHER010000388.1:0-3087 GCA_041584055.1 Bacteroidales bacterium | reverse complement strand
TTAAATTTATTATCAAACACCGGTGTCGCCACATCAGCCCGAATGGGTCCCACAGGTGTATTGATGCGCAATCCTAATCCAACATCATAATTCAGATCACGCAGGTTGAAATCAAACGAATTGGTCCAGGTGTTGCCAAGATCCAGAAAGGCAGTTCCCGAAAAGATTGTGTAAATGGGAAAGCG
Organism: Bacteroidales bacterium; assembly: GCA_041584055.1. GTDB lineage: Bacteria > Bacteroidota > Bacteroidia > Bacteroidales > UBA5342 > JBFHER01. The sequence continues at coordinate 2,902 of JBFHER010000388.1, read as the reverse complement.
AAGTTCCGCACTTGCCTCCAGCATTGAATTCCCTCCTATTTTAATGTCATCGTCGCTCAAAGGTGAGATCTGATTTCGTCCCCATCCCCTCAACGACATGGCGCCCCCCATTAGAAATCGATCTTCAATGGGGGTAAGCACATCTCCCTGAGTTGCTTTCATCAAGCCACCTTTTAATTTCCCGGCCAAAACAAAATCTTCCTTGAGTGAATGATAACAGGAAACTTCTGCAAGCAGTTTATAATAATGGTACTGAGAATTGAAGCCAATGCCCATATAACTTGCCATCAACGAGGATTTCACCCCTTTTGTAGGCGCAAAAAGTTGATTGCTTGTGTTGATGTTGTACCCGATTGTAATTCCCGATTTTATCGGATTCAGCTCTTCATAGCTCAAACCACTTTCGACCAGGCCTTCACTGTTTAAATCCACCTGATCCTGCCCATAGGCATAGGAAAAATATGCGCTGCTTCTTGGCGACACTTCTTTTTGAAAGGAGATAGCACTTCCCAGTCGATCCACGGTATAGCTCTCTTCACGCTCTCTTGAAAAATAAGGATTTAAAATAAAGTCAAGGTTCTTTATCCAGATGTCAGGTTGTATGAATTTGAGATCCAATGCCAGAGGCTTAAAGTAAGATGTTTGACCTTTAAGAATGACACTCCTCGCGCCCCCCAGAAAACTGAGCCGCTTCAATAAAAGCGACACCCTTACTTTGTCTTCAGTTCCATAACCAAGCCCCGCTCTTACCGACCAGCGTGGTAGCTCCTTTAATTGAATTTCAACCGGAATACGGTTGTTTTTTACGCTATCCATCAAGGCTCTTATTGTGACATAGCTAAAAAGCCCGAGATCAAATAATTCTTCCTGTGTATCCTCGAGCCCTTTTTGCGAAAAAACATCTCCCTCTTTTAACTTGAGGTGTTTTAATATGTACGCATTCGGGATGTTGGATTGGCCCGATAGGCGAAGCGTACCAAAATAACTTTTATTGCCCGGAGTAATAGCGAACTGCACATCGGCCAAACTCAAAAATGGCCTCAACTGAATGTCTTTTTCAATGCGCACATAGGGATATCCCATTTCATTAAATGCGGATTGAATCATCTTTTCTGTGGCCATCACATCCTCATCTCGAAAACGAAGCTTTTCCTTAAGTGGGATCTCATTTCGGAGTGAGTCAATGACACCTTGAAACAAAACTTGATTTGGGTAAGAGAAACGTAGCTGCCCCACATGAAATGCTTTGGCTTCTTTTATGTTTATTTTAATGTTCTGCCTTTTCCTCCGGGTGATTAAAGTGTAAGTAATGGTGGGATCGAGAAACCCATTTTGTTGATAGTGTTTTCGCAAACGAAGCAAGTCTTCTTCCAGGGTATAAATGGAGAAAGGCTCTTTTTTAGTCCAAAAAAACAACTTTTCTTTCAATCCTGGTGGCTTTGAGTTCATCTGCTTTAGCAGTTCCTCTTTATTGATTGAATCATTTCCTAAAAAGTCAATGGCCCCTACCGGCAGGCTAGCATCCTGAGCCAATACAAGTTGTGTATTAAACACAAGGAAGACAAGTGCTGCAAAAACAACTAAAAATATGCGCGTACCTGCTTTCCTTCTTTTCATGCGTTAAATATATGCAAAATAGGATTGTCCTTGATTGCGCTTTACCGTAAAGCAAAAATAAACAAAAAAACACTGCGTACATCGGGAAGGGTGAGGGCTTGTACTTGTTCAAACAAAAAACAGTGTGAGGATCATCGCTTATGCGCTTCACACTCACACTGTTTTGTACCCGGAGCCGGAATCGAACCGGCACTCCAATAAGGAACTGGTTTTTGAGACCAGCGCGTCTACCAATTCCGCCATCCGGGCAGTCAATTTGGTAATGCGGATGCAAATGTACAAAAAAAACACATGCTTCAAAATATTTTTATCATATCATGTTTGCCCATGCCATAAAATAACAAAAGTCGTATTCTAAAAGCTGTTAATTATTCCTCTGCAAGCCCTGTGAATCGCTTAAGAATTATAAATTTGCATATAATTGATTTGACACATGCAGGACAAAAAAAAAGAACATCACATAGATCACCCTGAGAACCATCCTGATTATTCCGGTTTAAAAGTAAACAAGGGTATCCCACAGCCACCTTCCGTCAATCCAAATCTAAAACGGATGAAACGGAAAAAGAAACCTGAACTTACAGTTTCTGATTTCATGGAAGGAATTACAAATGGTAACATCACGGTTTTAAGTCAGGCGGTAACCCTTGTGGAGAGCAACAAACCGGAACATTACCAAAGGTCGCAGGAGATCATTGACAAGTGCCTTCCCTTGTGTGGAAATTCAATCAGAATTGGCATAACGGGTGTCCCGGGTGTTGGAAAGAGCACCTTTATTGAGGCATTGGGAATGCACATCATCAAAGAAGGGCATAAACTTGCTGTACTGGCAATTGATCCAAGCAGTGAGCGAACAAAGGGAAGTATCCTGGGCGATAAAACACGCATGGAATCATTGTCAGGGGAACAAAATGCCTACATACGCCCCAGTCCATCTGCAGGAACGCTCGGTGGTGTTGCACGCAAAACCAGGGAAACCATTATTTTATGTGAAGCTGCAGGCTTTGACACCGTATTTGTTGAAACGGTGGGTGTGGGTCAATCAGAAACAGCTGTGCATTCCATGGTGGATTTCTTTCTATTAATGATGCTCGCAGGTGCCGGTGATGAGCTTCAGGGAATCAAACGGGGCATCATGGAAATGGCAGATGCGATCACCATCAACAAAGCAGATGGTTCAAATGTAAAACGTGCGATGATGGCACAAAGAGAATATCGCAATGCCTTGCATCTGTTCCCAAAAACAGCATCCGGATGGCAACCGGAGGTCTTAACATGCTCAGCA
>JBFHER010000387.1:0-3112 GCA_041584055.1 Bacteroidales bacterium | reverse complement strand
TTGCACCTTTAATGATTATATTTCCGTTTTCGTTGATGGATGACATTGACATTTTATTTTAGCCCGCAAATTTACCGATAATAAGACAAATAATGGCGTCTGCCGTCGGCAAAACTGAGGATTATTATTAACAATGGCACTGTTTTGATGTGTCCCGGGTTCATGCGGAGATGAAATTGTGATTTATCACCCTTTGATCTGCGAGGTGACCAGAACCACCATATCGCAATTGAACACCACTGCCTTTCCGCCATGCAGCGTTTTGCCATTCCCTGGATTTTTCCGGGTTTGTTAAGCTGATGCCCTTTTGGTGACCATAAATGTATGAATTGCCATTCTGGCCCTAATGTGAACATAACGACAAAGCAAGCGACACCGGCGCTCCTTCGATTCAAATCCCTGACGCTGGAATGCTATTTTTCATAGAAAGGTCAGAGAAAAGTGTGCATGGTCAATAACTATGTAATCCGATCAAACCTTTGGCGCCTTTCATTGTTATTTCAGACATAAAGTTCAGAATCCACAATATTTTTGTTTCTTTTGTAGTCAATTTAAAATCAAACATGGAGACAACACGTCAACAAAAGGTGTCCCGCCTGATACAGAAAGAAATGGGCATCATTTTTCAACAGGAAGCACAGCAGCACGCACCGGGTAAACTGATTTCGGTGAGCACCGTCAGGGTGACTCCAAACCTAGCGGTTGCAAAGATTTATTTGAGTATTTTTCCCTCTGATAAAAGTGATGATATTGTAAAAGAAATCAATAAGAATGTGGGGTATTTCAGGCGTATACTTGGGAACAAGGTACGACACCAGCTTCGCATTGTGCCGGAGTTGAACTTCTTTAATGATGACTCCCTTGATTATATAGAAAACATAGATAATTTGCTAAAATAGTTCAGATGCAATACGATCCGATTAAACGAACGCTTGGTTCGGTTTTTAATAAAACACCCCAATTAAGAATACTTTTTTATAAACTACTTGATTTGCTTCTCTTACGCACATGGCATGTGCGAAAGGAGTTAAGAGCATGGGCGAAGGATTATCCCGAAGAGGCAGTTTTACTGGATGCCGGTTCCGGGTTTGGTCAATATACCTATAATTTATCCTCACGTGGCAAAAAGTATCGGGTGCTGGGGGTGGATGTGAAGCAGGAACAGATCGATGACTGCAATCAGTTCTTCAAGAAGATAAAACGGGATGATCGTGTAAAATTTGAGCTGGCAGATTTGACCAAATTTGTCCGTAAAGAAAGCTATGATTTGATTCTTTCAGTGGATGTGATGGAGCACATTCTTGAAGATACGCTGGTGTTTGAGAATTTCAACAAAAGCATGAAAAAGGGCGGTATGTTACTCATAAGTACACCTTCAGATCAGGGGGGCAGCGATGCGCATCACCACGATCACGACCACGATCATGATGGTGCCAGTGGTTTTATCGACGAACATGTAAGAGATGGCTACGGTGTGGCTGAAATCACAGAAAAACTAACCAGTGCCGGTTTTTCAAAGGTAGAAGCAAGGTATAGCTATGGTAAGACAGGCTTTTTTGCCTGGCGCCTATCCATGAAATATCCAATTTTGATGCTCAACGCAAGCAAATTGTTTTTCATTCTTCTGCCATTTTATTATCTGCTGGTTTTTCCTTTTGCTTTAATATTCAATGCAATCGATTTGTACGCCTCTCATAAAACGGGCACAGGTTTGATTGTAAAAGCCTGGAAATAAATGAATGTTGCACTTCATATTGCAAAACGTTATTTGTTGGCAAAGAAGTCGCAAAATGTCATTAATATTATCTCTTTGGTCAGTGTCTTCGGTGTGGCCTTGAGCGCCCTGGCACTAATTGTTGTGCTTTCCGGATTCAATGGGATGGAAAATCTTTTTTCAGGTTTGTTCAGCGCTTTTGACCCGCAGTTGAAAATTATACCCGCTCAAGGCAAGGTTTTTTCAGGCAATCATCCTTCCATCGTGGCATTGAAAAATAACAGCGCCATTGAAGAATGGGTTGAGACAATCGAAGATCAGGTGTTGGTTCGCTACGATGAGCGTGAGAGTCCGGCATTTATCAAAGGCGTCTCGGCCAACTATAACAAGGTGACAGGACTTGATACACTGATGGTTGACGGCGTGTTCCGCTTGTTTGATGAATATGATGCCCCAACAGCTGTTGTAGGCTATGGGCTTGCCAGAACACTGGGGATGGGGGTTAAATTTGTGAATAAAATTGTGCTCTATGCGCCCAGTCGAACCAAGAATGTGTCGATCCTGAATCCTGAACGTAATTTTAACAAACATGCCATCTATCCTTCCGGCTTTTTTGTGATCAATCAGCCGGAATATGATCAGGGCTATTTAATTGTTCCGATTTCGCTGGCTGAGGAACTGTTCGAATATAAAAATGAGTTTTCATCCATTGAGCTTGCTCTCAAAAAAGACATCAACCTCAAGGATGCAGAAGAAAAAATTCAGGCAATGCTTGGAACGGATTTCATCGTTTTAAACCGACGCGAACAGCATACGGAGCTGTTTAAGATTCTTGCCATCGAGAAATGGATGGCTTATCTGATTCTGACATTTATTTTACTCATCGCATCATTCAACATCATTGGTATGTTATCCATGTTGATGGTGGATAAAAAGAATGACATCGAGACCCTGAGAAGCCTGGGTGCCAATCGAAAAACAATTCGGAATATTTTTATCCTGGAAGGCTGGATGATTTCAATCGTAGGCGCCTTTACCGGATTATCTCTGGGCATTTTGCTTGTTTATCTGCAGGCCCGCTTCGGCCTTGTTAATTTTGGCGGAGGTGTTGGCTACATAGTGGATGCCTACCCCGTTGAATTAAGGTGGCGCGACGTGGGACTGATTTTTATGACAGTCTCAGCCCTGGGATTGATTATTTCGTGGTACCCTGTAAGGGTGATCATTAAACGCTACCTGCCGCTAAAATAAGCTTTTTTTCATCTTGCTGAACACGGTTCTAAGTCCACAGCACTCAGTCTTTCTCCAGAATCAGGTGTTGACCTTCCCGATTTTCTTTTCGATGGAGTCAATCTTTTGTTTCAGGCGTCCGGACTTGCCCTTACGTATATCAAATTT
>JBFHER010000386.1:0-3135 GCA_041584055.1 Bacteroidales bacterium | reverse complement strand
CCGGACACCCCTGGAATCACATTGGCTGCCCCCATGGCCATCCCTTTCACTATTAAAGACACAATTTCCTTCATTTGTTTAGTTTCTAAGGCCAAATCGTTTTAAAATATTATATGCATTGTATAAACCCAGCTCGCCCGCTTTACTGAGGTCCCTGCTTCCTTTTAACTCATCCCCAAGATAAATATAAGTAAGCCCCCGGTTAAAGTAAGCCTCGGCTAAATCAGGCTCTATTGAAATGGCAAGCGTAAAATCGTTTACTGCAGCATGATAATCTTTGAGCACACATCGCACAAACCCTCTGTTGTAATAGGAGAATGCAAATTCAGGATTATTGGATACGACCACAGATAAGTCATGCATTATCAGGTCATAATCCAGAATCCGCCGTTCGCCTTCCATGGTTTGCTTTGCAGTTTTCTTATCTGCCAACAATAAGCCTGACCCTTGTTCAAGCTCTGAATCGTTCTGCAAAGAAAGCACAAATTCCACCATTTTAAAACGGACCGTTGCCCTGTAGAAATAAGCTAAAATAAAGTTTTTATCCAGCTCAATTGATCGATTCAAATCCTGCAAGGAAGCGTTAAAGTCTTTAACCTGATCATATAGCATCGCCCGTTTAAAGTATAAATTTTTATCCTCTGATAAAAGTCCTATTTCTTCTGAAAGGCGGTCAATTTCTTTAAAGTAGCCATCAATTTCCTGCTGACTAAGTGCCAGGTTATCATTTTGAATGTACAGCCTCTCGATTCGATTACTCCTGTTATAGCTGTCCAGCAAACGCGTAAAATAATCCGTTTGACCCTCGGCAAATTTACTATCCTTCACTTTGGAAAGTGTAAACAAACGTTCCAGATCGATGTTTATATTCCGATCCTGGATGCGACCTCTGATTTCGTTTTCAAATTCTGACTTTTCACGTTCTCTTCCTTCATCCAGCACAACAATGCTTTTAAAGTTTCGAATGTTTTTATCGTTTTGAGAACGCTGTGTTTTTCTATCAGCACTTGCATAAGACGCTCCCGGCGGCAATTTCTTATCACCTTTCTTACGAACGCCATTTCTTTCCTCAATTACGAATGCCAATTGCAGATCACGCATTGCACCATCCTTGTCCCCTAGCTTTTCTTTGACATTTGAGCGAGCATAGTAGGCTTTTGTAAATTCGGGATATTGCGTTAAAACACGTTCAAAATCATCAAGTGCATCGAAATACTGGCCCAATTCAAGGTAAACCAGGCCTCTGTTGTAGATGGCAAAGTAGTTCTCCGCATCGAAATTAAGCACCATGGTGAAATCCTCAGCCGCTTCGTTTAAAGCGCCAATCTCGGTCCGGATTAAGCCCCTGTTAAAATACACATTGCTTCTGTTGGGATCCAACTCAAGCGCCCTATCCATATCCTGCAAAGCTGCATCATACAGCTTATTAAAATACCTTGCGATCCCACGGTTTTCATAGGTCAGCGGATCATCTGGTGCCAGGGTGAGCGATGCATTAAAGTCTGATTCAGCCAAAGAATATTTCTTCATCTGCATGTAAAGATTCCCACGGATCAGATAAGAACGGTCGTCATAAGGATCCATCTTGATGGCCAGGGAATAATCCTCCAAGCCCTTAAGGGAGTCTCCTTTCTGAACGTAAGCCTGTCCTCTGGCCCGTACAGCTCCTTTCCGAGTATCATCAAGCTTATACGTTTTTGATAAATCAGCGATGGCCTCATCATATTTCCGTTCAAACAGATAACTTAAGCCCCGGTTCATTATCATATTCACATTCTCAGGTGTATATTTTAATCCCTGTTCAAAATCCATTCTTGCTTCTTCCGGCCTATCCAAATTCAGCAAACAGGCACCTCGCAGACTATAGGCATCCACATAAAAGGGATTTCGACTCAAGGTACTGTCACAGTCTTCCATCGCACCCATAAAATCCTCCAGATAGAATTTTGCGACGCTTCTAAAGTACCACGGTTCAGCAAGGTAGGGTTTGGCCTTAATGATCTGATTAAAATACTGAATGGAAAGCACATAATCTTTATATTGCAGCGCAATGCGTCCGATGGTCATGGTCTTTTCAGTATTTAACTGCGCACTGACCGATGCACCAATAAAGATAAAAAAAATGAGTGCTTTCAGAATCCTCATATACAGGAATTAACAGGAGCAAAAATAGCAAGAGTTTTGAACACTCTCAACAATTCTAATATTTTTGGTTTTTCTTAACACAAAAGGGTGCTATTGGCACCCTTTTGTATACTTTTTGAAAACAAATTCTTACACTGCGGGAGCTGAAGAAGCTCTCATTTTGAGAATATCGTTATCGAAATGGTAAAGATTTCCTTGATCACCAATCAACTTCAATTTATCGATAATGCCAGAAACCGCGGCTTCTTCTTCTATTTGTTCAGTAACAAACCATTGCACCCATTGATGCGTTGAAAAGTCCCTCTCCTCAATACATGTCCCAACAATCTCGTTGATTGATTCGGAAATATACTGCTCATGTGCAAAGGTTCTGGTGTATAAATCCATCACACTTTCAAAATCCGAAGGTGGCTGATCAATAGCAGGAATAATTGCCTTACCACCTCGTTCATTCACATAACCAATGAATTTTAACATGTGTTGCTTTTCTTCATCTGCCTGTGCATACATCCAGTCTGCAACGCCTTTAAATCCGGAACATTCTGCCCAGGAGGCCATTGCCAGGTACAAATTCGAAGAATACGCTTCTTTTCCGATTTGCTCAATTAATATTTTTTCTACAGCAGGTTTTAACATGATAATAAGTGTTTTAATAGTTCGATAACAAAAATAGTAAATATTCCTTTATTTGCATATGAAGATTCATAAGAATGCTTTATTAAGAATGCTTCATCATAAGACCTTGCCCTTTTATCATTAAAAGTAAAAAAAATTCAATGTCCTTAAGATGAAACTCATTTAATATAAACGGGTAAAATAAACATATCTTCACCCCGAAGGATTACAATCGAAGCACAGCGAATGCCGGCTTTATTTTAACTTTTCATGACGACTTATTCAAGACATTCCGCAATTTAAGCACTTGCAAAAGCGCGCCGGGAGGAAGGCTGCTATTAATTCGTTGAACGGGTTTGCACCCAAACCTGGTGG
>JBFHER010000385.1:0-3140 GCA_041584055.1 Bacteroidales bacterium | reverse complement strand
TTGTCCTATCCTTTGCACTTCACGGGATTGTCTGTGATTGAAGCAGTAGCTCTTTTTGCACCGGCACTGATTGTTATATTTTCAGCATTGCGCCTTGCCAAGTTTAACATAGATGATTCTCAAACCTATTATTTTAAAGGACTGGCAACACCAGGGAATGCATTGATGATTCTTTCGTTGATTCACGCTCACACCTTGATGGGCATTTCTGATCATCAGATTCCACTAATCGTGATTCTCTTGTCAGTGATTTCAGCGGCATTACTGGTTGGACCACTAAAGCTTTTCTCACTTAAGTTTAAGGACCTCAGCTTTACAGGCAACTGGTTTCGATATCTGTTTCTTGTTGGTTCTTTAATCCTGCTGATTGTCCTGGGATTGTTTTCCATATCCCTGATTATTATATTCTATTTAATGCTTTCCATTCTGTTAAATGTGATGGGACATTTTAAGCAGACAGCCTCATAAATGGCTGATTTTTTTGTTTTTATTAAAAAAAAGGAGAATTACCTTTTGTGCGATAGGATAAAAGATTTATATTTGCATGCTCAAAAAAGTTAAGGATAAATAAGTGTAACTATATAAAACTAAGAAAGATGACTAAAGCTGATATCGTCAACGAAATTTCTAAAAACACCGGTATTGAGAAGATGACAGTTTTGAAAACTGTAGAAGCTTTCATGGAGACAGTAAAGGGTTCTTTGTCTTCAGGAAACAATGTATATTTGAGAGGATTTGGAAGCTTCATCATTAAAAAAAGAGCTGAGAAAACTGCACGCGATATCTCTAAGGGATTAACAATTAAAATTCCTGAGCACTCAGTACCAGCATTTAAGCCTGCAAAAACATTTGTAAATCAGGTTAAAGGATAATAAATTATTGATCATTAAAACTATATGCCATGCCGAGCGGTAAAAAAAGAAAAAGACATAAGATGGCTACGCACAAGCGTAAGAAGAGACTTCGTAAGAACAGACATAAGAAGAAGAAGTAATTACGTGGCATAGCTAGCTAAAGGAATTAAGAACAAACTTTTAGAACACGGTTTCTTTGGTTTGTTCTTTTTTTTTAAGTCCGCAAAAGATTAGTAAATAGTCAGCCGGACTGCACAAAAAAAAAAGAGAGTGAATAGTGACCTGATAGTAGACGTTTCGTCAAAAGAAGTTTCAATTGCATTACTGGAAAACAAGCGCCTTGTTGAGTTAAACACTGAACAAAGGGATGTTAAGTTTGCTGTTGGTGATATTCATTTGGGGAAAGTGAAGAAGATAATGCCGGGTTTGAATGCGGCATTCGTGGATGTGGGATATGAGAAAGATGCATTTTTGCATTACCTTGATCTTGGTCCGCAATTCAGTTCACTAAAAAAACTGATTGTAAATTGCAATCAGAATAAAAAAGTGCCTGTGCTTCAAAAATTCAAGTTGGAGCAAGACATTAACAAAGGTGGCTCAATCAACGAAGTGCTGAAGTCCGGAATGGAGATCATGGTTCAAATTGCGAAAGAACCAATTTCCACCAAAGGACCCAGGTTAACGTCTGAATTGTCCATTGCTGGGCGATACCTTGTGTTGATGCCCTTTTCTAACCGAATCTCTGTTTCCCAGAAGATCAAGTCTAGTGAGGAGAAAAGCAGATTAAAAAAGCTTGTTCAGAGCATTAAACCCAACAACTTTGGGGTGATTGTTCGCACGATTGCTGAGGATATAAAGGTTGCAGATCTTGATAAGGAACTGAAAACCCTTGTAAAGAGGTGGGAAGAAACAATTGATAAAATCCGAAAGGCGAAAGCTCCATCTCTTGTGTATGAAGAGGTGGGTCGTACCTCCGGAATCCTGAGAGACATTCTGAATCCCTCGTTTAAAAGTATTTTTATCAACAACCAGGCCATCTTTAATGAGGTGAAGGATTTTGTTGGTATCATTTCTCCTGCCGAAGAGCGCATCGTTAAAATGTATAGCGGCCAGGCGCCGATCTTTGATCAGTTCAATGTTACAAAACAAATAAAATCATCCTTTGGTCGTACGGTGTCTTTTAAAAATGGCGCTTACCTGATTATTGAACACACCGAAGCACTTCATGTGATTGATGTGAACAGTGGTAACAGATCAAAATCTTCAAAAGATCAGGAAACCAACGCGCTGGAGGTAAATATCGCCGCAGCCGAAGAAATAGCACGACAGCTTCGCTTGAGGGACATGGGTGGCATCATCGTTGTTGATTTTATCGACATGCATGATACCAAAAACCGTCAGGCGGTTTACGATCAAATGAAAACGTCCATGTCACTCGACAGGACTAAACATCAGATATTGCCCTTGTCAAAGTTTGGCTTAATGCAAATAACAAGGCAAAGGGTGAGACCTGAGATGCACATTGTAACGGAAGAGAATTGTCCCAACTGTTTTGGCGAAGGCAGCATTAAACCGTCAATCCTGTTTGTGGATCAGTTGGAAAGTAAAATTGATTATCTGGTGAATGACCTGAAGGTGAAAGACTTTTCATTAAAGGTACATCCTTATGTATACGCCTATATTACCCGTGGATTTTTTAATACGATTCTTCGAAAATGGAAGAAAAAGTATTCTCGTCAAATGAAATTAAGTTCTATCCAGGCATTTTCATTTCTACAGTATCAATTCTTCGACCATTTGGGCGAGGAGATTATACTTAAAGAAGAAATGGACTAAGCACGGCATTCTAATACACTCCTGCCAAAACCGGTCCTCCGGAGTAAGTAATCATACATTCTTTTAACATGCCTAACACAATGAGTGACCCTCTTAGTTTCGAAGGTGCAAGCAATTGTGAACAGGATGAACTACATTTTTAGGACGGTGCGCCTTTTCTAACTGGTGGAAATAAACTTGTGTGTTTGCTTACAAAGCTAAATTTCACATAAATTGTTTAATTGTTAATATTATTTGAATTTTGTTGAAACAATTTCAATATTAATGTTATATTTACATTAGTAATAACAAATTTAACATTTAACTTCTGCATGCGCATAGACCAATATCAAGGATATTTCCTTATGTGTGTGGGGAAAATAAAACAATGAGTCAATATTTAGATACAGTCGCAGGCGTTCTTGACAAGGAACTTTCATATTTCAATGCCATCCCCAATCCCATGATATG
>JBFHER010000384.1:0-3171 GCA_041584055.1 Bacteroidales bacterium | reverse complement strand
GTTCGACCATGTATTTTAATGCGATTGCGTCGTCTTCATGCAGTTAATCCCGACGTCGCTTCGCTCATCGGGATAAGTTCGACCAGCGTCTTTCAGTGCGCTTCGCTTCTGAAAGTCGGGTCTCACTTACTTTCCGATACAAAAATGCTTAAAAATGTAGCCCAGCATATCGTCTGTTGATATTTCACCGGTGATTTCGCCAAGATAATGCATGCATTCACGTATGTCCTGTGCAAGGAAATCCCCTGAAATGTTATTTAAAAGGCCGTTGGTGACACGTTTAATGGCACCCTGAGCTTTTACCAGAGCTTCATAGTGTCGCATGTTGGTCACGATTACGTTTTCGCTTTTCAGTTGATCAACATTGGCGGCTTCCAGAAGTTTAGCTTCCAGTTTGTCGATGTTATTTTTGAATTTAGCCGAAATCATCAGTATGTCTTCGTTCTCTTCCAGTTGCATCATATCCATGAAGGAGCTCATCTCGCTGGCTGAGAGTTGGTCCGATTTATTCCCAATAATCAGTAATTTCTGATCTGTAATATGTTCTCTTATCTGATGAATATGCTGTTCGATGCGTGACAGACGTTGGCGTGTGTCCACCAGTAATAGTACAATGCGTGATTTGACAATCTGTTGAAATGTGCGTTCAATGCCAATGGTTTCGATGTGGTCGATGGTTTTACGGATTCCGGCTGTATCGGTAAAACGAAAGTTTATGCCTTGCAGGTTGATCATGTCTTCTATCACATCACGGGTGGTGCCATGTATGTCAGACACGATGGCTTTGTCCTCGTTGAGCAATGTGTTTAGCAGGGTTGATTTGCCAACATTAGTTTCACCCACGATGGCAACCGGTACGCCTGTTTTAATGGCGTTCCCCAGTTGAAAGGAATTGGCCAAACGATCAATGTGAGCCTCTATTTTCTCTGCAAGTGTGTTTAGTTTTGTTCGATCAGCAAATTCAACATCTTCTTCTGCAAAATCAAGCTCCAGTTCTACAAGGGCACCAAATTCAAGCAGTTCGGCACGTAGAATACTGAGTTCTTCCGAGAACCCGCCACGCATCTGATGCAAGGCAAGCTGATGAGCAGCACCTGAATTAGAAGCAATCAGATCAGCCACAGCTTCTGCCTGAGAGAGATCCATTTTGCCGTTCAAAAATGCCCGTTGCGTAAATTCTCCGGGTTGAGCCATGGTGGCTCCATTTTTAAGAAGAAGCTTTAATATATGATTTTGAATGTAAACGGAACCATGACAGGTGATTTCGGTACTATCCTCACCCGTGAAAGAATGTGGGTTTTTAAAGACAGAAATTAATACATCATCTACAATGTCATTACCATCCAGAATTTGTCCATAATGAATGGTGGCTTGTTTTTGTTCTGAAAGCATCTTCCCTGAAGCACTTTTAAAAATAGACTGTGCTATGGAAAAAGCATCCTTTCCCGATAAGCGGATGGTTGCTATGGCACCAGTTCCCGGAGCTGTTGCGATGGCGCATATGGTGGATTCTGACTGCATCATTGTGATTGTTTTTGCAAAAGTACTTAAAGATTTGAAAGTATTTTAAGTACTTCAAGAATTTCAAGTACTTCACGGGACTTTAAGTACTCTAAACCAAACCCTGTGCCACCATGGCATGCGCCACTTTAGCAAATCCTCCAATATTGGCACCATCAACATAATTGATAAAACCGTCCTCTTGTTTCCCGAAGCGGACACACATTTCATGAATTTTTTCCATGATCTGATGCAATCGTTGATCCACCTCCTTTCTTGTCCATCGAATGCGCATGGAGTTTTGCGACATTTCAAGCCCGGAGACAGCGACACCTCCAGCATTTGCTGCTTTTCCAGGACCGTAAAGAATGCGGGCTTTTAAGAATTGATGTGTTGCATCAATGGTACAGGGCATGTTTGCACCTTCTGCCACACAAATGCAACCATTCTTTAAAAGTGTTTTCGCTTCTTTTTCATTGATCTCATTTTCTGTAGCACAGGGAAGTGCGATGTCGCAAGGAGTGTTCCATGGTTTTTGGCGATTGAAATATTTTGCATCGTATTTCTCGGTATATTCATAAATACGACCACGGTTGATATTTTTGATCTCTTTTACAAATTCCAATTTTTCCATATCGATGCCTTCCGAATCGTAAATGTAACCATTGGAGTCAGAAAAGGTTACAACTTTTGCACCGTACTCAATTGCTTTTTCTGCCGCAAATTGTGCAACATTTCCTGAACCGGATATTACAACAGTTTTGCCTTTAAAACTGTCGTTTCTCGTCTTTAGCATTTCGCGAGCAAAGTAAACGGTGCCATATCCGGTTGCTTCAGGTCTGATTAAACTACCTCCCCATTCAATCCCCTTACCTGTTAGTGTTCCTGTAAATTCGTTTCGTAGCCGTTTGTATTGACCAAACAAGAAACCGATCTCTCTACCGCCAACACCCATGTCTCCGGCAGGAATATCTGTGTATTGTCCAATATGTCTTGATAATTCAGTCATAAAACTTTGGCAGAAGCGCATGACTTCATCGTCTGTTTTCCCTTTAGAATCAAAATCTGACCCGCCTTTACCACCGCCTAAAGGCAATCCGGTAAGACTGTTTTTAAACACCTGCTCAAAAGCAAGAAATTTCAAGATTCCCAGATTCACAGAAGGGTGGAAGCGAAGTCCTCCTTTGTAAGGCCCAATGGTGCTGTTCATTTCAACCCTAAATCCTCGATTTACGTGCACCTCTCCGCGATCATCATGCCATGGTACACGAAACATGATTACGCGTTCAGGCTCAACCATGCGATGCAAAATTTTAGACTTCAAGAGTTGGGGCTCTTTGTTTAGATAGGGAGCAATGGATTCCACAACTTCTTTAACTGCTTGATGAAACTCTTTTTGCGTTGGATCTTTGGCCTGAATTTCAGCCATAAATTGATCGGTAAAATGATCGACGTTGATTGTTGGCATAGCGAAGTAATTTTGTGTACTACTTCAAGTTATGACAATTATCAGAGAAAGTCAATACGTGAAATGGGTGCTAGTCATTGATGATTCGTAACTTTGCAAAGCGGAGTAAAAGCGTTTTTCGGCCTGCATTGTCAAAATCAACAATGGCCTTTTTATTGTTCTCCACACCTTCGATGCCCTGTAAAATTCCCTTGCCAAAACGC
>JBFHER010000383.1:0-3182 GCA_041584055.1 Bacteroidales bacterium | reverse complement strand
TTTCTAATATTTTAAAAGACGATTTACATAAAGTGTTCCATCGTCAGCCACTAGATTCACAATATACATCCCACTTTCGAGATGAGAAATATCCAGAAACTTATCACCTTGTACCTGTTCAAGCACCAGTTGGCCCTTTAGGTTATAGAATTTAATTTCACGGGGTCTCACACTTAAAGTTATGCTTTTTTGAGCAGGATTAGGCTCAAAGAACACAGATGATAACATATGGGACTTATTTTTTTTTGTTGCCGTAGATGTAATTGTACCAAACTCCACGCTTACTTCTATACCATTCACAGACCACTTGTTAGCTGTCATGTTATCACTCAAGGCGTTGTAAAGAATAAAATCTGTCGGGGAAGCAGATTCTGAAAGATCATTTTTAAAATTTAGAGTATTTATATTTCCTAAATTAAAGTCAGAATCACCTATGGTTATCCCAATTGCATCTTTGCCTTCCGAACCACCATTGCCGAAGTCAATTGAATTAAAATAAACACCTATAATTTTCTCTTTGGTATATTTCCCACCATTGGCATTAAAATCTACAACTTTTAAATTATTAACCCATACCGTGTCTGTTGTACTACCCCAAAAAATATAGTTTTTATTATTTAAGGCTCCTTGATCATCAGCAGCAACACCCCATGAAGTATCGTCAGGGTTACTCATGATAGATTTCCCGGACTGAGGTATCACATCAGCGGTGATGCGATAAGTGGCCATACCGTCCGGAGCCGTTTGAAGCTCCGATGACAAGACGGCTGTTTGATCTAATCCGTAGTAGGTGTTAGCTGTCGGCTTTAAAAGGATCGCTTGAACAGACTCTGCAATCACAACTTCATAAAGCTCACTCTGTACCATGAAATTATTTGCATCAATTAGCACAAAAACATATTTATCTCTGTTTTGCGGAATCGTTGCACTCACACTTCGCTTATCAGGTGCAATGGTAGCTTCAACCTTTTGATATTTTAGCTCATTTCCTTCTGATCTTTCTACCAATACATAAGCTCGAGCCACTTCAGTCTTTCCATCTGCCAGGTTAACACGCGCTTTTCTAGTCATGTAATCGTACGCATTTGATTCTATTACCGGAACATCTGATTTAAAAGCCAGGTCTCCTGAGTAAGTCGGATTAAAACTTGGGTAATCAACCTTATTTTCAACAAGATGAGCCTCTAATTTTGCAATCATATCTTCTAAAACAGCTGCATTTTCAGGTTCCCCGGCAATGTTATGAAACTCTTCCAAATCTACCGTAGTCAAACCATCATATAAGCGATACAACTCATAACTACCATCCAAATGGTTTTTATAAAGCTTATAATCCCCCTGCCTTAAGGCTGATTGCATGTCTGCGTCAGAATTATGTGGAAAATGCCAGAAAAGGTTTTCCCGAGCTTTACCATCAGCTCCTTTCACTTCACTGGCCACCCCATTGAGAACAGGTGAAATATCCAGCCCATCTAACTTTTCTGCATCAACCGGATTGAGCGTGGTATTGCTGTAGGCCATCAGGGTTGGAAAATAATCTAATTGATTTATTAAACCATTGAATTCAGTCCCTGCTGTAATGGTAGGACCTGTAACGACCATAGGCACTCTAATGCCACCTTCCTGCACGTGTTTCTTTCCTTGATCCAGGGGGAAGTTATCCGTAATAACTTCAGTGGCATGCATTTCCGCGCCGCCATTATCAGATGTAAAAAATATATAGGTGGTTTCAATGAGTTTCTTTCCTGGATTCCGTGGATCATCTGTTGTTTCGAGAAGATCCATAATGCGTCCCAGACTCCAATCAACCGTTGTAACCATGGCACCATAGTAAGGGTTTGTTTGTCCGGGCGTCGTAACTGGCACGTCTTCTTCTGGAAAATCAATGCCAAGCTTATCGCAATAATACTCTAAAAGCGCCCTGTTACGTGTCACGGTTGGGTAATGCACCATCCAGTGTGCCAAATAAAGAAAGAAAGGTTGATCATGACTCCCACTGATAAAGGCGATGGCACTATCCGTCACCAAATCTTTCGGATAGGAGATCCCTTCCGGGTTCTTATCGCTTACGGGTGGATATTTCTCAGTACTTAATACATATTTATCATTTGGGTCAGAAGTTGCAAAATCTTTAGTCCTGTCGTCCATGCCCCGATGTACCCCCCTATCTCTAAATGCGTACTCAAATCCAATTGACGTAGGCACTTGCTCTTCAAATTCCCCAAGGTGCCACTTTCCGATTTGGCCTGTCCGGTAACCATTGGCACGTAAGGCACCGGCAATGGTCAGGGCATCATCTGGAATATGATCTTTATAAAAAGGTGAAACAAGTTTATTTTTCACTGATTGAGTCGGCAACATAGCACCAGCCACGTGTGTTAATTTTGTTTTGGCAGGATGCTGGCCCGACAGGATACCTCCTCTTGAAGGCGAACAAGTAGGCGCTGAGGAATAAGCCTGGGTAAAATTCATACCATGCGTGGCCAGTTTCATGAGGTTAGGAGTTTCCCAGGGAACATCATCTCCCATTGGATTCAGTTCGGTGTCTTGCCAGCCCAGATCATCCACATAAAAGATAATAAAGTTAGGCTTCTCAATACCTGCCACATAGCCATTGAATAAAGCAAAAAGTAATAAAAAAAGATATATCTTCTTCATTTGATAATTTATTAATATTGGTTGTATAAAAATTTTCTTCTTTTAACCATTTTGAACATTACAGGTTTATCCTTTCCATTGGCGGCGTTGCAAGATCGCATCATCCAATTTGTTGCTTACAATCATGCCGAACTTCATACGACAACCTGTTAGTCCAAAGGTGAGCATTTAATTTCTTTCCTGCATGCTCAAATCGTTACAATTCATGCTTGATTCTGATCAACTATTCACATTTTATGTTTAACCATAGCTATTTTTTCTCTTAAGTTTTTTTTCATCAGATGGTACTATATCTAAATTAACCAGGATCATTGTAGATGCGATTCAACATCATTACTTTTGTGGCTATGTATGCAATCATCGACATTGAGACCACTGGGGGAAGTGGTCGTAAAGATAAGATTACCGAAATCGCCATTTTCATTCATGACGGAAAAAAAATCGTTAAAGAATATCAAACGCTTATCAACCCCGAGTGCAACATCCCTTATAACATAACACAGTTGACCGGCATCAATAATGAG
>JBFHER010000382.1:0-3217 GCA_041584055.1 Bacteroidales bacterium | reverse complement strand
TAGTACGCTTTTGCAAACAACACGCGTCCTTTTGATGGCTTGCCGCTATAAATGCATTTGCCTTCTTCTTCTACCTGTTCCAAGGGGATGCAGCGGATGGTTGCTTTTGTTTCTGCTTTAATATTTTCTTCTGTTTCGGCAGTTCCGTCCCAGTGTGCAGATATAAATCCACCTTTCGATTCAAGGACTTCCTTAAATTCTTCGTAGTTATCCACAAGAGTTGTAGCTTCTGCTCTATAATCAAATGCTTTCTGATAAATATTGCTTTGTATATCTTCAAGCAATCCTTCGATGTAGTCTTCAACACCATTTATGTTTACAACTTCTTTTGAAAGCGTATCACGGCGGGCCACTTCGACGGTTCCGTTTTCAAGATCTCTGGCTCCCATGGCTAAACGCACAGGAACACCTTTCAATTCGTATTCTGCAAATTTCCATCCGGGCTTTTTGTTATCCGACTTATCAAATTTAACAGATATCCCTTTCGCACGAAGTGTTTTTACAATTACTTCCACTTTTTCAGTTATTGCAGCCAATTGCTCGTCGTTTCTGAAGATTGGCACAATCACCACCTGATATGGCGCCAATTTAGGAGGTAAGACGAGTCCATTGTCATCGGAATGTGCCATGATCAGAGCACCCATTAAACGTGTTGAAACGCCCCAGGAAGTGGCCCACACATAATCCAATTTTCCTTCCTTATTTGCAAACTGAACGTCAAAAGCTTTTGCGAAATTTTGGCCTAAGAAGTGAGAGGTTCCCATTTGCAATGCTTTTCCATCCTGCATTAACCCTTCGATGCAGTAGGTATCTACAGCTCCGGCAAAACGTTCACTCTCCGACTTCACGCCTTTGATGACTGGGACAGCCATGAAATTCTCTGCAAAATCCGCATAAACATTGCACATCTGAACTGTTTCTTCAATGGCCTCCTGTTTGGTTGCATGCGCTGTATGCCCCTCTTGCCATAAAAATTCTGCAGTTCTAAGGAACAAGCGGGTGCGCATTTCCCAACGTACAACATTTGCCCATTGATTTATAAGGAGAGGCAAGTCACGGTAGGATTGAATCCAGTTTTTATAGGTACTCCAGATGATTGTTTCAGATGTTGGACGTACAATTAATTCCTCCTCGAGCTTTGCTTCAGGATCTACAATAACACCACTTCCATCTTCTGCATTTTTAAGTCTGTAATGCGTTACAACAGCGCACTCCTTGGCAAATCCCTCCACATGATCAGCTTCCTTACTCAGAAATGATTTTGGAATAAACAATGGGAAATAGGCATTTTCGTGTCCGGTTTCTTTGAACATTTTATCGAGTTGGGCCTGCATCTTTTCCCAGATGGCATAACCATAGGGTTTGATCACCATGCAACCTCTTACGGCTGAATTTTCTGCAAGATCAGCTTCTTTTACAAGATCAATGTACCATTGAGAATAACTTTCACTACGAGGGGTCAACACTTTTGCCATGTGCAATATTTTAAATTTAACGGTTTATAAAACAATATATTGCACAAGCTGATAATTCTGTGCAAAAAGCGAGCACAAAAATAACAAAAAGAATGGAGTTGAAGTGGAAGAATGACGAAAGATTATGCTTCCGCCATGCTCAAAAACCTCGAGATTGGCTCAAAATACATAGGTCAAGATGGTTATAAGGTGTAAATCGCGCTGCAAGCTCCCGGCATCTTCAATTTCAAATTCCCGACTTCTCCAGAATTGCTTTCAAACAACGTTCAGCGGTATGACCATCCCACAATTCCGGGCGCACCGGCTTGCGATCTTGTGCCAATGTATCATGATATTCTTTTCGGATGCGCTCAACGTTGTTTCCTACCAGGATACTTGCGCCCCCATGTTCACGAAGTGTCACCGGACGTTCAGTATTCCACCGCAAGGTCAGACAAGGCGTTCCTAGCACAGTACATTCCTCCTGTAGGCCACCGCTGTCGGTGAGCATAATGCTTGCATCCATGTTTAAACGAAGTAAATCATGATATCCCAAGGGATGAAGCAGCACAAAATTCTCACATTTCTGAACGTCTTCCCACAAGCCAAATGCTTTCAGTTGTTTTTGTGTTCGGGGATGAATGGGCCAAATCAAAGGCATATCCATTGCGACTTCATTCATCAGAAAATCAATGATGGGTTCCAATATACTTTTCTCATCCACATTCGACGGTCGGTGAAGGGTCATGATTGCGTATTTTTCTAATTTGAATGCGCCCAAATCACGTTCCTCGATTAAATTCTCCTGCAGAACTTCACGAATTGATTTTTTTGATGCTTTATCACGTTGTGCTTCCAAAGTATCGATCATTATATTTCCTACAAAAGACATGCGATCCTCAGCGACACCTTCCTTTCTTAAGTTTTCCACCGACAGTTTATCAGGGGTTAACAACAGGTCAGACAAGCGATCCGTGACCAGTCGGTTTATTTCTTCGGGCATTTCCATATCGCCGCTTCTCAATCCGGCTTCAATATGGCACACCTTTACATGCTCCTTTTTGGCTGTAACAGAACAAGCCAGTGTTGCGTTTACATCACCAACCACTACAACCCAGTCCGGTTTTTCGGCTTGCAACACCTTTTCAAAAGTAATCATCGTATGTCCAACCTGTTCGGCATGCGTTCCGGAACCGATCCCAAGGTTAATGTCTGCCTCAGGAATATCCAACGCTTCAAAGAAAGCCTTGCTCATTCGATCATCATAATGCTGCCCCGTATGAACCAAAATATGATCCACCTTTTCAGCAGATGTTCGATTGTGTTTATTTATTGCCTTGATAAAAGGCGCAATTTTCATAAAGTTTGGCCGTGCACCGACCACAGATATTATTTTCATATTTTTTTTTTAGAATCAAGTATCAAGAATCAAGAATCAAGTATCAAGAATCAAGTATCAAGAATCAAGATGTAAGACATAAGACATAAGACACAAGATATAAGAGATAAGAGATAAAGCATCAGTCGTCCCACTATCGATTCGAATTCACTTCACTATTTACGTTCCAAGTTTACGTACGAGAAAGCGAATTCGCATTTTTCGCCGGCCGCAAAGTCAGTTCTTTTTACTTCATTCCATTCCGAAAAGTTCACTTCAGGGAAATAGGTATCTGCATCGAATGATTTATCCACAATTGTGAGATACAGTTTTGAGGCCAGGGGATAAAACTGTTTGTAAATCATGCCTCCACCTATCACAAAAG
>JBFHER010000381.1:0-3282 GCA_041584055.1 Bacteroidales bacterium | reverse complement strand
TGATCCGAATGCAAAGCATGTTTTGGCTGGGATGGCTGGCAAAGACAGCACATATTTTCATCAAATACTGGAAGCATCCGAAGGCAGAGTTCCATTCGATGTATTAAATGTTCACATGTATTGCACAGATCTTTCCAACGCCTATTCTCCCGAAAATGAAAAATACGGTTATGAGAAAGGATTTAAAGATTTTTTTAGTTGGAGGAACCGCGTTTTACCCAACATTCCTGTGTGGATAACTGAATTTGGCTGGGACACTTATTTGTCACCGGATAACGAACATTCTTATACTTATGCATCCTTTGAGCAGCAGGCCAATTATTTATTACGGTCCTATTTTATCTTTTTGAAAATGGGATTCGAAAAGGCATTTATGTTTATGGCCACGGATGGAAACAGCAGTAACCTGACACAATACTCGTCGAGTGGATTGTTTAAAGACAAAAGCGCCGGTTATGAAAAGAAAATATCCTATTTTTATTTGGCTACAATGCAAAATCTTTTAGGCAATCTGATTTACAATCGCACTGTAGCCTACGCAGAAAAAGCAGGTGGAAATGAAATCTATTGTTTCGAATTTGTTAATCCTGAAAATACAGAAAAAGTATATGCCTTATGGACGAGAAAAACCA
Organism: Bacteroidales bacterium; assembly: GCA_041584055.1. GTDB lineage: Bacteria > Bacteroidota > Bacteroidia > Bacteroidales > UBA5342 > JBFHER01. The sequence continues at coordinate 2,650 of JBFHER010000381.1, read as the reverse complement.
ATTCTCCGACCGATAACGGGGCAACGACCAATTATCAGTTGAACCTGGATTTTATACCCAAAGAGGCACATTCTGTGTTTCCACAAAACCTGAATGAACAAGGAAAATGGATTAATATCGATAGTCCAGGAGCAATTATAGATTTGCAACTAACAGAAACTCCTCAATTTCTTGTGGTCTCAGAAAAAGAAACCGGGTTAAACATACTTGAAACAGATAAAGTTTTAATCAACGTTTTCCCAAATCCATCAAAAGGCGTAGTTAATCTTTCGGTTATCGATCCATCTGAAAACAAAGTAAATATCGCAATATATTCATCAACCGGTCAACTTATGAAATCGCTTTTCGAGAATGACACATATGGAGGTGAAAGACAATTCAGATTCGGAGAAAACTTTATCCCGGGAATCTATTTTATTGGAATACGAAGTGAGAGGTACAACACAATGCGTAAGATTATTATTCAATGAAAAATCAACAATGTCAAAATAAATTAGAACTCGTAAAATTGATCAATTACAGTGTAAATCTGATACAACTATTCTTCATAAAACATTTTTATTCATTAACCATTTAAAATTAATACCATGAAATTAAAACTTTTACTTTCCTTAATGTTAATGGCAATGTTGCTTCATGCCCAGGAACCTTACAAGTCCCTGATTATTACAGAAGCACGCTTCGATCAGGCGAACAATGCCTATTGTGAGATAACGAACGTAGGTAATGAACCTGTGCAGTTAAATCAGTTTAAATTTGGGCACATAACTCCATGGAACCCACCCATTTCTGATGTATGGAATGATCCATGGGATCCGTATCACCGTTATTTTTTCCTTCCTGACAGAATTCTTCAACCAGGAGAATCATTCGTGATAGCATCCGCTTATGATTTCGGCCCCAGGATGTACAAAAAGCGTGTTCCTGGGTTTGAGAATGTTGAACGGCGGAAACAAACTGAAATCTATGGTATAGCCGACATTCTGATACATCTTGCAGAGGATAATGGAGACGAAACAGACAGCGTATCAAGTTTTGCGATGACAGAAGTCATTTCTGTTTCTGGAGGCCGCGATTGCTGGTATTTGGAACAGCATCTTGAAAATGGTGATTCTATAGTAGTTGATCAGGTAAACGGGAATTTTGATAACGACGGAGTTAACTTCGCACAGGCTTATGACGTTGCCGGAGTTGTCGGTGCAACCTATAATTCATTGCTTGTACGAAAATATAGTGTAAAAAATGGAAATCTTGATTTTTTCAATGCCCGGGGTGTTGGCGCCGATGACTCAGAATGGATAGTAATACCCCGAATGTATGGCTACGGCAATACGGACTGGCGCAAATTGTGGTGGACAGTTGGTAACCAGGGATCTTATGTTCTGGATGAAAATACGCTTGAATCGGATGTTATTGATGTTGATTTTACAAATAAAACATTAACTGTTCCATGGGGTGTTCGCAGATTGGATGATATTATGCGATATATGGTTGAAAAACCCGGAATTGCATGGAATTATAACCTGAATCCAAATCAGGAAGATTCAGTTTACCGTTCCGCCCGCACAGGTGATAAACTGACCATTTATGTTTGCGGTGATAAATTACAAATGGAAACTTTTAACATTATTGCCGCTGAACCTGATGAAGCAGCAAATATTGTTGTTCCGGTATCACATGTAAACATTGGCACATTTAGTCAAGGTGGTCCTATCACTACAACCAACCAAAGTGGAATGCTCGACTGGCCGAGGGTTACAAAACATGAGTCAGGTATTGATACCATTACCGGCACCTGGTTTGGAATTCCGAATGCATTACGTACCGATTCTCTGTTAAAATACCTTGAAAAACCTGCAAATGCATCCTGGGAATTTGTTTGGGTTGATGGCATTGAAAGGCCAGATATTAAAAATGGTGATCTTCTTAAGGTTACTGCTCAGAATAATGATGTCAAAGAGTATTTTCTGCAGGTTCAACCTTACAATTTAAGTCACGATGCTTATTTGTCTGCAATTACATGGCCAGATATACCCAAAGAGTACAAGGGAATTTTTGGCTGGATGGGCGACACAATTCCAAACTTTAATCCCACTACTTTCAATTATCGTTTACAGGTTCCTTTTGACGTTGACGGAGTACCTGGCTTGGTGGCAAAAACTCAAAATCTGAATGCCAAAGTGGTTGTTAACCGTGCAGTATCACTTTCCGGAACAACAGCAGATCGTACTATTTCATTTACCGTTACTGCCGAAGATGATAGCGTTATCTATACCTATAATGTGGAATTGGTAAAAGAAAAAGATCCTTCTAAAACACAACCTTATTTTGCGGAACCGTTTCTTTCTGAATTGTTCTATTGGGATCAATGGACCAACAGTTTCGGAGAAATTGTAAATCCGGGGAACCAAGCTCTCGATTTAAGTAACTATATGATTGTAATGTCATATTCTGCAGACCTTCCAACTGCAGTTAGATCCAGGATGGAAGTAACCGATTGGCTTGATCGATATGATAAATATGTACCTGGTTATAAATGGGTAGATGAATCAGACTGGGCTGTTAAACCCGGTATTTTGGAAAGAGACCTGAATGTGAATTCGATAGTTTTACCCGGTGACGTTTTTTGTTTTGGAGCAATAAACTCTGA
>JBFHER010000380.1:0-3282 GCA_041584055.1 Bacteroidales bacterium | reverse complement strand
TTTGGATATCTGCGTTTAAACAATTCGGCACATTTTTAGGATTGTTTTCTGCGGGGCTTGCATTTGCGCTGAGAGATCCTCTGACAAATCTGGCCGGATGGTTTTTTATTGTGTTCAGAAAGCCATTTGTGGTGGGTGACCGGGTACAGGTTGGGGATGATGCGGGTGATGTAATTGATATTCGCTTGTTCCAATTTACAATACTTGAAATAGGGAATTGGGTGGATGCAGATCAAAGTACCGGCCGCATAATTCATCTGCCGAATGGCAAAGTGTTTCAACAATCACAGGCCAATTATAGTACCGGGTTTGAGTATATCTGGAATGAAATCCCTGTACGAATAAGCTTCGAAAGTAATTGGGAGAAGGCAAAACAGATTCTTAAGTCCATTGCGGATAAACACGCAGAGCATTTAAGTTCAGACGCGGAGAAAGAAATCTTTGAAGCCAGTAAAAATTTCATGATATATTACAAATACCTGACACCGATTGTTTATACAAGTGTGAAGGAGAATGGTGTACAGATTACAATGCGTTATTTATGCAATCCCAGAAACCGTCGTGGTTCTGAAAATGAAATATGGGAACATATCCTTGGGGAATTTCGACACCATGAAGACATCCAATTTGCTTATCCAACAACAAGATTTTACACAAGAGCGGAGGATGTTCTTTCTTAAATCAGGGTTTCGTTAAAAGCCTCTTGGTTGTATTGATTAAAGTGATTGTATTTTTGAAAGATAAAAAAAACAGGGATCCTTACAGATCCCTGTTTTTAGTGCTATTTTATTTCTCAGTGTTCGTTTTTAAATGTGTGTCAAGGAAAGCCAACATGGCTCTATAGAAATCGAACCTGTTTTCTTCATTTCTAAATCCATGTCCTTCATTGTCTTTAACCATGTACTCAACCGCAATGTTTCTCTCTTTCAGAGCATTCACGATCTGATCTGATTCATCGATATTTACACGAGGGTCATTGGCACCCTGGGCTACAAAAAGTGGTGCTTTTATTTTGTCAACCAGGAATACCGGCGAAACTTCTGCAAGCATCAAGCTGTCCTCCACGGGATGTCCCACCATTTCGTACAACATGTCGAGCATTGGCTTCCAGTAGGGAGGGATGGTTTTCATAAAAGTAAACATGTTTGAAACCCCCACATAATCGACGCCAGCAGCATACAAATCAGGCGTTAGGGTTAATCCTGCCAGGGTCGCATAACCACCATAGCTTCCGCCATAAATGGCAATCCGTTCAGGATCTGCAATGCCCTGTTCTATCAACCAGTTGACGCCATCGGAAATATCATCCTGCATGGTGCGTCCCCATTGCTTGAATGAAGCTTCCCAAAATGCTTTTCCATAGCCAGTAGAACCCCTGAAGTTCATCTGCAATACTGCATAACCATTATTGGCGAGGAATTGAATTTCAGGATTAAAACCCCAATAATCTCTGGCCCATGGTCCACCGTGAGGATTGATAACCACGGGTAAATTTTTTGCAGTTTTAACCTTGGGTAAGGTGAGATAACCGTTGATGGTCAATCCATCCCGGGATTGATACACAATAGGTTTCATATCGCACAAATGATCTTCATTTAGCCAGGGACTTAAGTCGGCAAGTTTAGTGAGTGCATCTGTTGATTTATCAAACATATAATAAGCACCACGACTTTTATCGCTGTATGTTCTCACCATGAACTTATCCTCTTCTTTGTTTTCACTGCCCAAAGCGATTTGATAACCTGGTAATTCTGCTTTTAATTTCTCCATCAATGTTTTGGCATTGTCATCAAAGAAGTGCTCTTTCTTTAAATCTGTTGTCCACGACACGGATAAGAGCTTTTTGTCTTTTTTTGAGTAATTGATGCCATCAATGTCGGCCTCATCTGTTTCAAACAACACCTCGTGTTCTTTTCCTGTTGCAGGATCAAAAATGACGAGGGCAGTTTTATCACGTTCCAGATTGGAACCGGCAAAAAGCATCTTATTATCAAAAGTAAACAAGTAAGGACTCATTGTTTCCTTGAAGCTTGTTGTAAGAATCACTTTAAAATCATCTGCTTCTGTTTCCCGATATAAAAGTGATTGATTGACTCCGTCTGTGGCAACGGCAACACGTAATTTCCCATCGTGATCTGTCATCCAGCCCATGATATTTCCTGGATTTTCAGCCAACAATGTCATATCCCCTGTGTGCACATTCAAACGATAGGGATCAAATAGCTGTGGATTTCGTTTGTTTAAGCTAATGATAACTTCTCCGTCCACTTCTTCCAGGTCATCGATGATGCCCGTACGTACCTTCTCAAATACGGTGAGTCCAATGGGATTTGAACCGTCTTTATCTACACCGTACAAATGGAAGTTCTCATCACCTCCAGTATCTTTCAGAAACAAAATACGGTTGTTGCCTTTCCATAAATAACCGGCAATATCTCGTTGTGTTTCCGAGGTGATTCTCGTGGCAGAATCTTCTCCGATTTTTTGTACAAATACATTGAGTCTTGATTCCCATGGTGCCAGGAATGAAAAATAATTCCCATCAGGTGATAGTTTGAACGATGTTTTATCAGGATTTTTGAAAAAATCCTCCAATGGAATTTTTGGCACTTCTTTGGTTTGCTGCTCACAGGCAGCTGCAAAGAGCAGGACGATAAGCAATAAAAATAACTTGTTCATGATTTGTTGTTTTTTTGAGTAAAAGGGTTTTTATTAATAAGCTACAATTTAGGACTTTATTAAGAGTTTCACAAAGAATGACTCATAAAAAACGCATCGAATGATATAAGTCATCCGATGCGTTGTTCCAGACTGGAATCTTCCCTAGGTTACCCTTTGTCAGGCCTGCTCTTTTTTGTTTGTGATGCCGGAAACGGCACTTAATTGTTATTTGAATTCGATTGACATTTCATGAACATCCTTTGGACTGTAAGGGCTAAGTAACTCAATGCGCTCCTCAAGGTTGCCATAACTGTTGTTGGGTGCTGTTCCACCTTGAATGAATCCCTGATTTCCAAAGTATCCCGGAGCATCTGCATTTTTAAGATAACCTGACAGGTCTTCGGCATCGGGTCTTACATGAAAGGTGTTCAGGAACCAGGTGTTAATGTTTTCAGTCAACACATTCTTAATGGAATAGTCTTTAAGTATGACTTCGCGTGAGTCGCTGTCAATAGTGCTGTAGGGTATGCCAACTTCTGCAATTGCAATGTCATTTGCTTTGTCTCCTGAAGCAACAAAGGTCCAGTTATAACCTTTTTCATCTGTAAAGAATTTAGCATT
>JBFHER010000379.1:0-3287 GCA_041584055.1 Bacteroidales bacterium | reverse complement strand
TTTCCCACATTGGGGTGGGAAAATCATCTCAAGCTTTTCGTTGCCGTCTTTTAATGAAAATTTCAATGTAAATGATGGCATTGTGAACCCGGAATACAGTACGGCATTCAATCAGGCACTGGATCTGTTTCAGAAGTCAATATAGCACCCAGAGTCCCAACATATCCAGAACATAAATTCTGCTTATGTCATAGCCCAGTTACGCATTCCAGCTTCAACTGCACGCTTATAAGCTTCTAAACTTTTTGTTTTTTTGATCTGCTTTCTATCCCTTCCAGTCAGGTCCGGGAGAAGGTAATCCCAAAGCGTTTTAATTTTTGACAACACATGTGAATCTCCAGACAGACGTTCTCCATAGGCATTCAAAAGGTCATGATGAAAATCCACCAAAACAGGGTATTTTTCTTTTTTTGTTAGGATTTTACCCTCATTTGCCATCCCAAGAAAAGGGTCCTCCAGAAGTCCCCTTCCTATCATCACCCCACGTAAATGTGGAAAACGTTCCTGCAAATTATGTATATCATCGGCAGACTTAACATCCCCATTGAATAACAACGGGACTGATGTATTATCTGACAATTCTGCAAAGCTGTCAAGATCCACCTGCCCCTTGTATTGCTGAACGGTGGTTCTGGCATGGACCGTAACATGCTTTACCTTGTACTTTTCAAACAGAGGTAAAAGTTTAAGTGCATCTTTGGGCGAATTCAAACCCAGTCTTACCTTAACAGAAAGCTGAATTGCTTTAAATGCTTCAGCCTTCGAAAGCAAGGCCTCCACCCTTTCTGGATGAACAAGAAGGCCTGAACCCCGCCCGCTTTTCACAACCATTGGAAAGGGACATCCAAGATTTAAATCAACATGCCCATACCCAGCCGAAGAAAGCAAGTTTAGCAGATGCTCCATCTCCTTTTCATCACCGGCTAATACCTGAGGAACAACAGGCATCCCTGCATTTAATACCGGATCAATGTCTTTCACATCTTTTTTTCGCACCTCACCATCCTTCCCAAATCTGATGAATGGCGTATAATAGTAATCCACACCTCCAAAATACTTCTGAAAGCGATTTCTGTAAACAAATTCTGTATGTCCCTGAAGGGGTGCAAAATGAATTTCCATTTAAAACCGAAATTTCTGGCCAAGATAGGAAAAATACCAGCGAACTATTAGAACATTTTTTGTAATTTTGATAGTCATAAAAACTATAACCACAATGAAACGTATCCTGGTAATTACACTCAGTCTGATATTATTTTCCGGAGTCTCCAATGCACAAATGGGAGGTCTGCTCAGAAAGGCTCAGAATCAAGCGGAACGAAGTCTTAACAAAAGACTGGAGAAAGAAGTTGAAAAGAAGGTAGATGAAGAAGTAAACAAAGCTGTTGACAAGGCGCTTGATGAGGCCGAAAAAGAAGTTGCAGACAGCACAAAACAAACGCAGAAACAAGACCAGAGTCAAACACGAAGTCAGGAAGAAAGAGTGACAGCAATAATGCAATCCATGGGCGTAGGAGTTGACATTGAACACAGGGATATTTATACCTTTAATGCTGAAATGAAAATGATTTTGGAACACACTGACCAGAATGGAACTCAGGACACACCGGTGATGTACAACTCATACTTTGATTCAGAAAGACCAGACTATGCCATCCAATTTAAAAACGAGGAAGGCCAGCAAAGCCATTTTATTTTTGATGCAGAAAATAAATGTTCATTGATTTTATCAGATTCGGGAACAGAAAAAACCGGTGTAGCCACAAGCATTGGAGAAGAAGATATTAAAAACTGGATAGACGATGAGACCCAGGCCAAAATTGAAAATACACAATACATAAAAACAGGAAAAACAAAAACAATCAGCGGGTTCAAATGCCACGAGTACCTTTACGAAACCCAGGAAGAAAAAACATCCCTGTGGCTCACCAACGACTTGAAAAATAAAATCAATCGCAGCTTGTATAAAAGTTCGGTATTGGCTGGTTCCACAATACATTCAGGAATATCAGAAGGGGTCATGATTCAGCATGATTTTCAATCGAAGACAAGCAAAGAAAAAAGCCTCATGACGGTCACATCAATCGACTTTAAAGCCAAACACTCCATCAACACAACACCCTATCAGATTATGGGCATTCGGGTTGCACAATAAGTTAATTGGAAAAATTGACAGATTAATCAACACTTATATAGACGCAAAAACACGCCATCATTAAGAATTGCAATGATTCTCAATTTATATGCTTCAAATACGCTTCAATGCTTTTTTCAATCCCTTTAAGATAGGATGTTTTATTAAAATCAAAGGCCTTATCAAACTTTGAACTATCCACAAGGTAATCATCATCATACTGATAGAGCATTTCACGTGTTTCAAAAGCTTCATGACGAAATAGTCCTGCAATTTGCAGCATCGCTTTTGAAACAATTCTGTATGCCGGGGTTTCCTCCAGGCCGAGATGTTCTGCACATAATTGGATCATCTCCTTTCCATTGAGGACATTGTGATCTACCGGCAGATGCCAGATTTGATTAAAGGCCTCAGGGGCATTTCCCAACACGGCGAGCGCATTTGCCAGGTCCGGCGTATAAGCCCATGTATGTAAGAAAGAATCACCAATGAGTAAATTTGCTTTCCTACCCTTTATCATGTTTTCGATGACCATAATATTCAGGAAACTGTTTTCTGTTTCCGGCCCATAAAAATCTGCAGCCCTTGCTATCAAAGCATCAACCTGACCTTTCTCCACCGCATCCATCAGCATTTCAGAAATTTTAACTCTCACAAGTCCCTTCCTTGTTCCCGGGTTCTGAACTGTTTGTTCCGTCATCCACCCCTTCACTTTTCCATAAGCATATACATTGTCCAGAAAAACGAGTTTACACTGATGGTCTGCACAAGCAGACAGAACATTCTTCATTATCTGAGGCCACTGCTCTTCCCACAACCTGGCTCGATAAGGAATCCCGCAGGTGAGATATACTATTTCAGCTCCCTCCACCGCGTTTCGCGTTTGTTCTTTGCTTAAGAGATTGGCCTTCTTCAGCAGGTCATCATCATTGATCCTTGCAGGATTTCTACTTACCAATGTGACTTCATTTGAATATGCAGGTAACACTTTCGCAAGCCATTTCCCAATTGTTCCGTTATATCCTAAAATGGTTTGCATTGTTTTTATTGTTACATGGTTATCTCAAATTTAATTCTGCAATTGCTTTGCAAATAAAGAAACAGAGTCAAGCTCTATGCGATTTGCACTCCAGTTTTCAGGCACAATTTTTTT
>JBFHER010000378.1:0-3288 GCA_041584055.1 Bacteroidales bacterium | reverse complement strand
CTCCGGAGGAGCGACATTATGGTAGCCCTGCGCAACGCTCCTTGCTGCCGCACGATTGCATCGCGTGGTATTTATTTAACAAATAGCATGATCGATCCCCGGCCGCATATCGATTCACACTCCAGGCAGATCGCACGGATTGAAATTGCACGGGTTGGAATGTTGGAATGTTGAAGGGTTGAAAAGTCAAAAGGTTACTATTCTTTGCTCACGAAACGTCGGACTCACCCCCAACCCCCTCTCTCCCGATTGCATCGGTACAAAGAGGGGGCTTTACGATGCTTTTATTGTAAGCATTACTTATGAATTGAAAATTTGCGACAGAATCCAATGCCGGCAGGCGATTTCGCTTTAATTATGTTTAATTTTTCAGAATCAAACATCCCTTTTGTATCTTTGATTTAAAGTGATGGTTATAATCACATTTAATGGCATCGATTGGAAAACGAATTTAGTAAGATATTAAATAAATACTGGGGGTATGAATCCTTCCGTCCACTGCAGCTTGAGATCATCACTTCCATTTACAATGGCAAGGATACACTTGGCTTAATGCCCACCGGCGGAGGGAAGTCAATCACCTTTCAGGTACCGGCTCTGGCAAAAAAAGGAATTTGCCTTGTGGTAACGCCTCTGATTGCCCTGATGAAAGATCAGGTGGAAGGATTGAACAAGAAAGGCATCAAAGCAGCTGCGATTTATTCAGGGATGTCGTACAGAGAGATTATCATAACACTTGAGAATTGCATCTTTGGGGATTTTAAATTTCTGTACATATCCCCGGAACGTTTACAAACAGACCTTTTCCTGTCGCGTATTGAGCAACTTGATGTTTCCATGATTACTGTAGATGAATCCCATTGCATTTCGCAGTGGGGTTATGATTTCAGACCTTCTTACCTCAAAATCAGCGAAATACGTGAATTAAAACCTGAAGCTCCAATCCTGGCGCTCACTGCCACTGCAACACCAAAGGTTGTTGATGACATTCAGGAAAAGCTATGTTTCAAGAAGAAAAACGTTTTTCAAACCAGCTTTAAACGCCCAAATCTGGCTTATAAAGTGATTCATACGGAGAATAAGTACGGTGCGTTGCTTGAACTTCTGAATGCGAATCCGGGATCTGCAATCATCTATGTCAGAAGCCGTAAAAAGACTCAGGAAATTTCTGATTTATTAAATAAATCAGGGATTGATGCCATTTTTTATCATGCGGGCATTGACCGTATAACAAAGGACAGGCGACAAACCGAATGGACCAGGGGTGATAAGCGGGTGATTGTGGCCACCAACGCGTTTGGCATGGGCATAGACAAACCTGATGTCCGTTTGGTGATACATACTGACACCCCTAATTCACCAGAAGCATATTTTCAGGAAGCAGGAAGGGCGGGGCGTGATGGTTTGGAGTCTGTGGCATACCTCCTGATTGCGCCGCCAGATAAAGGCACACTTAAACGACGTATCAGTGAAAATTTTCCGGAAAAAGATTTTATCCGCAAAGTGTACATGAGTCTGGGAAATTATCTTCAAGTGGCGCTTGGTTCTGGCGAAGGCATCAACTATGAATTTGAACTGGGTAAATTTTGCAATCGGTTTAAGCTTCCCATCCTTCAAACCCACAATGCACTCCAGATTTTACAGCATCTTGGGCTCATCCAGGTGAATGATGACCGGGACAACCGTTCCAGGCTTCATTTCATTGCCAGCAAAGAAGATATTTATTATTTTGAGCAACGCAATCCCCATTCGGTTGACATCGTAAAGACAACCCTTCGTTCCTACAGTGGCTTATTTAGTTCCTACGTTTACATTAACGAACAGGTCATTGCAGAACGAAGCGCAACAAGCAGGGATCAGGTATACAACACCTATGTCAATCTGGATAAAGCAAAATTAATCAGTTACATCCCGCAAAAGGACAAACCCACCATTAACTATCTGCAGCCACGATTTGAAACACATCTAATTGTTATCCGTCCCGAAAGTTATGAGCATCGTCAGGAGAGATTCAGGGAACGGGTTGAAGCCATGTTGGACTATATGGAAAAAAGCGAATGTCGTTCGAAACAATTGCTGATCTATTTTGGTGAAACGGATGCAAAAGAATGTGGCAAATGTGATGTGTGCCTAAAAAAATCGATTCCGGCGTTTAAGGACAGCTATGGTGAAATAAAAACCTATGTTTTGCAAGCGCTGGCAGATTCTCCTCAAACCCTGTCTGCTTTAACACAAAAATCATCCTTTCCAGATGAAAGCCTTATAAAAGCGATTCGTTTTTTGGAGGACAACGGTCTGGTGGAGCGTTTTGGCGGTCAATCTTTCAGAGCGAAAATCAGGTAAGGCAGGGAAAGCATCCCACACTCCTTTGAATACCACTTTTATCGTTTTGATTTAAAAAAATCTTTCACAATATGTTTACATTCCTCTTCCAGCTCTCCATTAAAGACCTCTGTCTTAGGATGAAGAATTGGTTCAGACAAACGCGAGTAGCCTCTTTTCTCGTCACTTGCACCATAAACGAGGCGACCGAGTTGTGACCAGGCAATGGCACCTGCACACATCACGCAGGGCTCAAGGGTAACATACATGGTACAATCATTCAGGTATTTTCCTCCCAGTGCCTGAGCCGCTGCAGTAATTGCCTGCATCTCGGCATGGGCCGTCACATCGTTAAGAGTTTCTGTAAGATTATGGGCTTTGGCAATAATTCTGCCGGAAGCAACAATGACGACACCCACCGGTACCTCGTCCTGATCAAGGGCTTTGTGTGCTTCCTGCAAAGCCTGTTTCATGAAATAACTGTCAGTCAAAATGGAACTCATCACTTTGTGTTTCGTTTAACAATCATCTGATCCATGGTCGTCTCATCAAACAAGGTTGGATAATCAAGCTCAAACTTGTTTATAACCTTCGAAAAAAGAGCTTCCCGAATAAACTGAGATTTATTTTTAACGCCATAATCGTCACAGAACTTTCTGAAAGCCTTTGACTCCTCCTCATTTATCATAAATGAAATGCGATGCTTGCGGCGAAGTGATATCTTTTTCCTGTCTAACATTGGATCAAACATAGGTAAAAACTACAGACCCTCAAAGCGGCCAATGTTAGTTTTTAAACATTCTATAAAAAATCATTGTTGTCTGACTAAAATTCAATCAATGCTTTTGTGTGCTCTAGCCGCACGGGCTTTTACTTTCTTCCTTCAGCCGAAGAAAGTAAACAACCGCGTGTCGCCTTTAGCTTTAGCGGTGGCGCAAGAAGACCGCACGCTGTCGCAGTAGCTTT
>JBFHER010000377.1:0-3289 GCA_041584055.1 Bacteroidales bacterium | reverse complement strand
ATGAATACAAACGAGACGGTAAGAGACAGAGCATTGTTAAATACTTACGTTCAGGCTTCTTTGTTTGATAAAATCACAATTAAATCTACGTTTGGCGCTGATTTCCTATTCAGCAAAACACACGAATTTATTCCCTCTACAAATCCGGTCAGCATAAGGGATGACGTGAAGGGACAGGCCGATATCAACCGGTTCAATGATTTTGAGTGGATCAATGAAAACACAATTAACTACAGTCAGGTGTTTGGCGACCATTCTCTAAGCGTTTTGGGAGGTGTGACCGCCCAGGCTGGATTCAGGGAAACAATTATTCTGGCTGCCAATGAAATACCAAGTGACGGGGTCACAGTAAATTCCATCGAATTGGCCGAAATCACCACAATGCAATCAGACTACATTGAAGATGCATGGTTCTCGGTGCTGGGAAGGGTGAATTATTCCTACCTTGGAAAATACCTGTTTACCGCAAGTGTCCGAAGAGATGGATCCTCCAGACTCGGTGGTGATAATAAATATGCGACTTTTCCTTCGGCTGCACTGGCATGGAATATTGGTAACGAATCGTTTATGGAAGATATCGATGCGATAGATAAACTAAAGTTGAGAACAAGTTATGGTGTCACAGGAAATGCTGATGTAAGTCCTTTCTCAACCCTGGCAACATTAAATACAGTCGCAATAGCAACAATTTTGGATGGGACATCCGTTGCCGGCGTAAGACAGGGAAATTTAAATAACTCCGGTCTCAAATGGGAAACCACAGCGCAGACTGATATCGGACTTGAAATCGGTCTGTTTAACGGAAGATTAAATGCTGAAATAGATTATTATTACAAAAAAACAACAGATTTACTTCTGGATGCGGAAGTCCCACCTCATACAGGTTTTTCAACGACCTTGCAAAACGTGGGCTCACTTAAAAATGAGGGTATTGATTTGAATTTGAGCGGAACGATGATACGCACAAACGACCTTGAATGGTCTGCAACACTCAATATTTCAAAAAATAAAAATACAGTGCTTGACCTGGGAAATAAAACATTTATTGTAACCCAGAACTTAAGAGGTGGTCAGCCGGCAGGTCAACTCATGGTTGGACAACCTGTTGGAGCTTTGTTTGGATATGTTGTTGAAGGTGTGAACTCTGAAACAGGTGATTTGATCTACAAAGATGTTAGTGGACCGGATGGTACTCCTGATGGTACTATTACCGTTGATGACCGCACGGTAATTGGAGATGCAACACCTGATTTATATGGTGGTTTTTCAACGACATTAAAATATAAGAACTTTGACATGAGTGCGTTTCTGCCATTTTCATATGGAAACGATATTTATAACATTGGGTTACTTTGGGGAGGAGAGCAAAATGTAAACGCCCTGGCTGAGATCAGAGACAATATGTGGACTGAAGCCAATCCTGATAATGCTCGATATCCGGGAGCCGCAAGTGGTACCTGGTTAGAATCCAGCAGTAACTATGTGATGGATGGTAGTTTCCTCCGATTGGGGACACTTCAAGTGGGGTATACTTTGCCAAAGAATTTGATAAAGGGCATTCGTAATTGTCGCCTTTATGCTACAGCGACCAACCTGTACCTTTTTAAATCAGATGATTACAAAGGCTACGATCCTGATGTAAGTTCTTTTAGCGATAGTGGTACAGATGCCTCCGGTACTCCAAATAGTGTTAAGCGAGGGTTTGACCAGATAGAGTATCCTCAAAACAGATCGTTTGTAATCGGTCTTGATATTACTTTTTAATAAAATGTTGAAACGATAAAAGAATAAAAAGATGAAAATAAAACTTTATATAGCATTTATAACTGTATTGTGCGGCATTATGATCAGTTGTGATGATTTTTTGGAGGAAAATCCGAAAGGAACACTTACGCCACAGACCTTCTTCCAAAACGAGGCTGAGGCAAATCTGGCACTAAATGGTTTGCAGGGACTCATGGATGGACCAAGTAATTATGGTCATTGCGGAACAGATGTGGGGACTTCTGGTCGTGATGTTATCGCTGCAGGTTGGTACTCTTATTTTTATAAACATAACGCGTCTGATAACTATGTTTTAAGTAACTGGAGTAATCAGTACGCCGGGATTAAAGATGCCAATTTACTTTTGGCTGGCGTTGCGTCTTCTTCTTTAACAGATAAAGTAAAAGGTCAAACAAGAGCCCAGGCGCTTTTTTACAGAGCCATGTTTTACTTTGAACTTACAACAAGTTATGGGGATGTCCCTTATTGGAGAGATGAGATTAACATGGAAGTGGTTGCTCCTATGGGATTGACACCTGCCAATACCATTCAGGAAGAAATGATTGATGATTTGGACGAAGCAATTAAGTCGGGATATTTATCCACAAACAAATGGAATGAAAATGGAAGTAGACCAACTGTGTGGGCGGCAAGAATGCTGAAAGCACATTATCACATTTGGATGGAACAATGGGACGAAGCCCGTGCCGAATTGATTGAAGTGACTGAGAACTCTCCTCATCCGTCAGTACTGCCGCCATATGGTGAGCAGTATAAATCCGGGAACGAAAGACACGACGAGGTCATCTTTGGAAGAGAATACCTCATTGATGTTCAGGCCACTGGGGGACTTCAGAACCAGGCACATCCCAATGCAAACGGGGAAAATGCAGCTGCAAAAGCTGTCTTTAGTGATAGGGGTATATTCACACGTTCGTCATTGTATGTTACAAGATGGAGTTTTGCGAATTCATATGATCCTGCAGACGCAAGAAAAGCATACAATTGCTATGGTACTGATACCCTGGCTGATGGTACAAATGTTACCTTTAACTGGGTTTACCTGCCCAAAATTATGGGATGTGCATTGCCATACAGCGATCCTTTGTGGGCAGTAAACGAAGCTGCAGGAAAGACACAGATGCCTTTGCGTCTGTTTAAAATGTCGGATGCTTATTTATTGCTTGCTGAAGCAGAGTTTATGCTAAACGGTTCCAGCACTGCAGCACTTGCTGCAATCAACAAGGTTCGACAAAGGGCTGGCGTCGCGGACTTAACCTCGATGACCATAAAAGACATTCAAAATGAACGCGCCTGGGAATTGGTAGCGGAAGGCTTCTTTGGTCGTAAAAAAGACCTGATTCGTTGGGGGATTTTAGAATCCACAGTTATGGAACTTCCTCAAAAGGAAAGGGAAGCAGGTGTATATAGTTTGGGTGTTTCCAGGGCTATGGACGATTCAGCAGCAATTGCAGAAGCGCCAATGGGTAGATTTCGCGTTTTGCCGATTCCGGATGCTCAAATT
>JBFHER010000376.1:0-3304 GCA_041584055.1 Bacteroidales bacterium | reverse complement strand
TGATCGATGTGGTGAGTAAAAACGGGAATTTTATGCTGAATGTTGAACTTTTACCCGATGGCACGATTCCACCGGAGCATAAGCTGATTATGGATGAGTTTGGCGCCTGGTTAAAGCTAAATGGAGAGGCCATTTATGCCAGCAAACCCTGGAAAGTGCATGGGGATAATTTTTACTCAGGACTTGATGAGGCGGAAGCCGGAAATTCAAATTTAGCCAATACAGATCAGATCGCCCGCAGTAAAAAGAAAAGCAAGCAGTTCAATAACCGTACAAAGGACAGTCCGCCTTATGCCCATGATGAAGTGCGTTTTACAACAAAAGGGGATGTTTTATATGTGTTTGTGATGAATCCTGATGCAGGAGAAATTGAACTTCCTGCCCTGGGATTAGGCTCAGCGTTCAGTCCGAAACAAATCAAATCAATAAAAATGATAGGTGCAAACGATGAAATTAATTTTGAACAAACAGATGAAAAGCTTAAAATCAATGTGCCGGAGGATAGGCCTAACACCTATGCGGCTGTTTTTGCTATAAAAGGTGCTCTGTAGTTCAGGAGCAAGAGCTAAAAAAATAGATGTTTTTATCTTGCATCTTGATACTCGATTCTTGCATCTTGACTCTTGCATCTTGACTCTTGATTCTTGCATCTTGATACTTGATACTTGATACTTGATACTCGATACTCGATTCTTGCATCTTGACTCTTGACTCTTGATTCTTGCATCTTGACTCTTGCATCTTGATTATTGATTCTAAAAAATAAACAATGAAACAACTACCATTAATTTTACTAACAATTTTGCTATTCGCCTGCAATAATCAACAGCATGAAGAAATAGCAATCAGTTCGCCAGAACCTTTTTCAACGCCTGAAATCGATGCCCGTGTGGATTCTATCCTGGCAACCATGACACTGGCTGAGAAGATTGCACAGATACAAGGCATTCGACCAACAGAACTTCTGGATGATGGTTTCCTTTCCCTGGAGAAATGCCGTGAGAAAATTCCCAATGGCATTGGTCATCTGTGTCAGTTTTCTTCTTCATTTACAATGGAACCGGAAGATTTGCGGGAATTTGTGCGCGAGGTGCAACATTACCTCATGACTGAAACGCGATTGAAAATACCCGCTGTTTTCCATGAAGAAGCCATCACGGGATTTTCAACAAAAGGAGCAACCACCTTTCCGCAACAAATCGGCGTGGCTTGTTCTTGGAATCCGGAGATAGCAACCGTTAACGCTTTGTCAACCCGAAAAAATATGAAAGCAGTAGGTGCGAATTACGCACTGTCTCCTATGTTGGATGTCATCCGCACGGCTCACTGGCCCAGAATAGAAGAAAGCTATGGGGAGGATCCATATTTAACATCAACGATGGGAGTGGCTTTCATTAAAGGATTACAGGGGGATGACTTCAAAACTGGCATCGCAGCCACCACGAAACATTTTGCAGGTTATGGTGCAAATACAGCAAATGAGAAAGATTTTTTTGAGGATTATCTGATGCCTCATGAAGCGGCAATCAAAGCTGCCAACGTGAAAAGTGTTATGCCCTCCTATGCGGCTTATAAAGGAATTGCCGATGTGGCAAACTCGGAGTTACTTACCCATATTTTAAGAGGCAAATTGGGATTTGATGGTATCACAGTGAGTGATTATCATTCAATTGATCATGTGTACGGAAAATGGGAACAGGCAGCTTCCTATAAAGAAGCAGGTGTGATGGCATTAAAGGCAGGTAACGACCTGGAGTTCCCCCTTCCAAAAACCTACAATTTTTTACCTGAAGCCTTAGAGGAGGGAATGATAAGCATAGCGGATATCGACGCTGTTGTAAAGCGTTCTTTGATTATGAAGGCAAAGCTGGGATTATTGGACGAGCCTGTTTTTGGCGTGGATGGTGATCTGGATTTTGACCCGCCGGTAAACAGAAAACTGGCCTATGATGCTGCCTGCCAATCCATTGTTCTTCTTAAAAACGATGGGATTCTTCCTTTAAATATAGATGAATTGAAAGACATCGCCTTGGTGGGTCCAAACTCCGATAATGTGTTTTGTTTGTTGGGCGACTATACCTACCAGTCGATGATAACCTATTTCTGGGGACAAACATTTGACCCAAACTCACCAAAAATTGTTACGGTGCTTGAAGGCCTTAAAAACAGGATAGGCACAGAGGTAAACATTCATAATGAGCGTGGATGCGACTGGACTGAGCCTTTGGGAACCATCATTGATCCGGATAGTTATGGTGATGGTGAACTCGGTACGGCAAAAAGGAACATTCTCAGCAGAGTTGCTCAGCCCGATCTGGAGAAAGCCCTTACAATCGCTAGAAAAAGTGATGTCATTATCGCTGCCATGGGCGAAAACACGTATCTGTGTGGTGAGAACCGCGACCGTGAAGGAATTCGGCTACCCGGTGATCAGGAATTATTTGTTGAGAAACTCATTGAAACAGGAAAACCTGTTGTGCTGGTTATTACAGGTGGAAGACAACAGTTGGTAGATAAATTTGAAGGGAAATGTGCCGCAATTGTGCAGGCCTGGTTCCCCGGTGAAGAGGCAGGGAATGCACTTGCTGATATCCTGCTGGGAAATGTGAATCCAACAGCCAAGCTGAGTGTCAGCTATCCAAAGGATGCATCTAAAAAGGAATTAAATTATCAACATGGGTATAAAGAAGTGAAGCCTCAATATCCGTTTGGCTATGGTTTGTCTTACACAACTTATGCTTATTCTGATTTTGACATGCCATCAAAAGCAAGCCTGGATGGTTCTTATATTGCAATATCATGCACAGTTGAAAACACAGGTGCCATGGATGGGGCAGAAATCGTTCAGCTCTATGTTTCGCCCGTTGACGAATCATCAACAATGGATGCCATCCAGTTAAAAGGCTTTAAAAGGGTGGATTTAGAAGTTGGGGAAAAGAAAAGACTTACATTCAAAGTGGCGCCTCAACAGTTGATGCAATACCTCAATGATACCTGGAAAGTAGAGGCAGGTAAATACGAATTTAAAATTGGAGCATCCTCCGTTGACATTCCTTTAAAGGGAATAATTGACTTAACGGGTGAAGATCTGATTCTGGAAGAGAGAAACATCTTTTTTTCTGAATGCATTGTTAATGAGATGAAGCAATAACAACATAATAATTCAATACAGACTTTATTTCGAGCGGGATACAGCGGTGTCACCGGCAACGAAATACAGCACAGCCAATGAGAAGTATTTTTTCAAGACATGCTTTCCCGAAAATACAAAATCTAAAATTTTGAATTTCGGTACCTGCATCTC
>JBFHER010000375.1:0-3324 GCA_041584055.1 Bacteroidales bacterium | reverse complement strand
GGACTCACTTTCACTGGTGTTAAAAACAGAGCTGGTAAAACGCAGCGAGCTGGATTCATTGGAGCGGTACAACAGACTTAGTGCTCCAAGCGCTGTGCGGAATTTATCATTTTCCCAGCCATCAAAATAGACCTTCAAGGCTCTGGCAATCTGGTAAGTCCCAAATTTTGTTTCCCGGGTTTGAGGTGTGAAGCGGTAAACGTTTTGCGAAATATTCCCAAGGAATGAAAGCTCTGTTTTGTCAGATATCTGATAAGTAAGATAAGTTTGATAATCTAAAAACGAAGGACTGTATTCTCCTTGTGTATCAAGCGTCCCGAGAAGGTATTCGCTTGTTCTGTAACGCAAACCATGCAATTGGCTTAGTTTGCCGTTTTTTGATATATGTTCAGCATGTGCAGAAGCACCCAACAAACTCAGAGAGGCAGATGCTGCTGTTTGTGAGGGACGTCGGTATTTAATGTCTAGAACTGATGACATCTTATCGCCGTATTTCGCATCAAACCCTCCTGCTGAAAACGCAACCGAGTTCACCAGTGCTGGATTTATAAAACTTAATCCTTCCTGTTGTCCACTTCTGATGAGGATGGGACGATAAATCTCGATGTCATTTACATAGACAAGGTTTTCATCAAAGTTGCCGCCCCGAACAGAATACTGAGAGCTGAGTTCATTGTTGGACGAAACACCGGGTAAGGTCATGATCAAGGCTTCAACGCCACTGCCAGAAGCATCGGGAACAATGGTTGACAGTTTTGAATCAATGCGCTCCATGGTCGCTGACTGTGAATGGCTTTTTGAAACTGAAACTTCTTTAATACGTTCAGTTGTATATCGAAGTATCACGTTTATTTGCTCTCTTTCTTTGGTTCCACCCACAGTTATTTCAATGGTTTCATTTCCGATGCGAGAGAAAACAATGGTTATAGAGTCATTTTTAGGGACTGCCAGTTCAAAATTACCGTTTGAGTCAGAGGTCGTTCCTTTCAGGCTGTTCTTTAAAATTACAGATGCCAACTCAATGGGATCTCCTTCCGGATCAGTAATCTTGCCATACACCAGCATGCGCTGCTGACCCATTATGATCAGTACCTGAAAAAAAAGTATTATTGTTAAAAGTGTTTTTTGCATTCTTTATGTTCTACAAGACAAAACGCAGTATCACAAAATTATTGCGTAGCACTTTATCTTTATTTCAATAAATAGCCGTCTAATTGCTGTCTGTATCCATCCAGCTCAAATAGTCGATCTTCAACTTACAAGCTCCTCTCTTTCGTCCGCCACCCGGCCTCACTCAGAAACGAGATGCATTTCATCCATCAAATATCCGGCGCCCGCAAATTTATCAATTATGAACAGAACATAGCGAATATCAACACTGATGTTTCGGCAAATTTCGGGATTGTAGTAAAAATCACTCATAACACCCTCCCAGGCCCGGTCAAAATTTAAACCAACCAAATGACCTTTAGCGTTAATGACCGGACTTCCTGAATTTCCTCCTGTTGTGTGATTTGTGCCAATGAAACACACAGGCAACTTACCATCAGGTCTGGCATAGATGCCATAATCTTTTTGTTTGTGGAGTTCTTTCAAACGCTCCGGAACACGATAATCATAAATGTTGGGATTGTCTTTTTCCATGATGCCATCCAGGGTGGTTGAAAAATCATATTTAACAGCATCACGAGGAGCGTAAGCCGCCACTTTTCCGTAAGTCAGACGTAGGGTCAAATTGGCATCAGGATAAGCTGTAATGGTTGAATCATATTCAGCTAATAATTTAATATAGACACGATCCAGACTGTCAATCTGAGCATTTATCCCTGACAGGGCAGGACGAATTGTTTTGTAATAAATGGTTCCCAAATCAGAAGCAATAACATAGGCTGGATCTTTTTTAAGTTTTCGCAGATGTTTTTCATTCGCTTCCCGGGTGATCGTGCTGAGTTTATCAAAATCGTTGTAGATGCTTGTTTTGAATAGTTTCTTCATTGCTTTTGCAGGATCTTCTTTTGATTTGAGATAAAGCTTCCTCAGTTTTTGACTTTGGTACAATGGAGGCATGTACTCAAAATATAAGCGGGTGAGGTGTTCTGCAATTTTCAAATCAGTGTCACGATCATAATCTTTACTGATTGTCAGAATCTCATTTTGGAATGCTTCTTTGAGACTATCTGTGGAGAATGCATGATGATCTGTTTTTTCTGCAAGTGTCAGCACTTCAATCCCATTTTTAAGCATGATCTCAGACGTAATATTAGCGGCCAGATTGAGTTCCGCCTGTTTTGAATACAAGGCTTCGTATTCCGCAAATAGATTCTCATGCCTGGTCTTTCCCCGGGCCTGAATCCATGCCATGAATGCCTTTTCTGATTCCTCTTTTTTGTTTATTACATCAAAACGTTCATAGCCCTTGAGTTCCCCAATCCATCTTTTCCAGGCATTGCTGATGGAGGCCGCTTTGGCAGCGTATTTAATCCGAACCTCAGGATCCGCATCCATGGCCTGATCTATGATCTTTAGTTTTGTATCTCTGATTTTTATGAGTTTTGGATAGGAATAGTCCCGCATGGATTTAAGCTGGGCAGAACTTGCATATTGGTATGTACTACCGGGATAGCCGAAAACCATTGTGAAATCTCCCTCGTCAATCCCATTCAAAGAAACAGGGAATACATATTTCGGTTTATAGGGAACGTTATCATCTGAATACCCGCTGGGTTTATTGTCTTTGTTGGCGTAAATCCTAAAAAGACTGAAATCCCCACCGTGACGTGGCCACATCCAGTTGTCGGTATCACCGCCAAATTTACCAATGGCAGCGGGAGGTGCACCTACCAGACGCACATCTTTAAAAACATCACTCACAAAAAGAACGTATTGGTTGCCACTGTAAAAGGCAGAAACAGAAACTTTTACATATTCATCTCCCGCATGAGATTTCTGGATGGAATCGATATTCGCCTGAACGATGAGCTTGCGTTCATGTTCGGGCATTGTTTCGTCTACTCCCTTTAAAACATCTTGTGTGACGTCTTGCATGAAACGGAGAAATGTAACGGTTAAACCCGGATTGGACAGTTCTTCCTTTTTGTTCATTGCCCAGAATCCCCTGGTGATGTAATCGTTTTCAAGTGTGCTGTGTGATTGTATCTGCTTAAAACCACAATGATGGTTCGTTAATATCAGTCCTTTGTCCGAAATAAGTTCTGCAGTACATCCCCGCCCAAAAAGCATCACTGCATCTTTCATACAGGCATTGTTTATGTCATAAATGTCCTTGGCCTCAAGCTTAAAGCCCTGCGTTTTCATATCTTCGAT
>JBFHER010000374.1:0-3369 GCA_041584055.1 Bacteroidales bacterium | reverse complement strand
CATGGGGTCGCGGGTTCGAGTCCCGTCCAGACCGCCTTCGCTCGCCGAAGCTCCGATGATAATCGGTGCGAAGGCGAGCTTTTTTGTTTTATGTCGCTTTCCTGCGACAATGAAAGATGCGAGCTACGTCGGTCAAGGACCGCCAAAATTTGATTTTACAACTTTTATATTTTTAGATATTCTTCGGATTTTTTGATGAAGTTCGCTCGCCGAAGCTCCGATGATAATCGGTGCGAAGGCGAGCTTTTTTGTTTTATGACGTTTCCCTGCGATAATGAAAGATGCGAGCTACGTTCAGTATATACTTGAATTTATCTTCTGTCAAAACACACTTTCCCATTATAAGTCATTCTTAACGATTCATATTATTCATTGTCATATACATTTTCTACCTTTGGCAGTCAAATTGAGAACATGCAGTACAAATTCGATTTTCTTGTTATCGGGTCTGGCTTGGCCGGACTCAGTTTCGCTTTAAAGGTGGCCGATAAAGGCACTGTTTGTGTTGTTTCTAAAACAGAGTTACAAGAGACAAATACCTCCTATGCACAAGGTGGCATCGCCTCCGTGATGTACGAACCTGATACCTTCGAGAAACATATTGAAGATACAATTACGGCCGGTGATGGCATCAATGATCCGGTTGCCGTGAGGAAAGTTATTACAGAAGGTCCTGCGCAAATCAGGCAATTGATTGAATGGGGCGTTGACTTTGATAAAACTGAAGATGGTAGTTTTGATCTTCACAAGGAGGGAGGGCATACTGAGTTTCGGATTCTTCATGCCAAGGATAAGACTGGTGCTGAAATACAGAATGCCCTGGTGAAAAAAGTTAGAAACCATCCAAATATCACCATTTTTGAAAACTATTTTGCCATCGATATTATTACCCAGCATCACCTGGGAGAGAAAGTTACAAGGCGTAAAAAAGACATTGTGTGTTATGGTGCTTACATCTTAAATATGAGGAGTAATAAGGTCCATACATTTTTATCCAGAATTACGTTTATCGCAACAGGTGGCATTGGGAATACCTATCAGACGACTACCAATCCGACAATTGCAACGGGTGATGGGATTGCAATGGTTTACCGTGCAAAAGGTGCAATTGAAGGGATGGAGTTTGTGCAATTTCACCCTACAGCTTTGTATAACCCCAAAGAACGTCCAAGTTTTTTAATTACAGAAGCCATGCGTGGCTATGGTGCTGAATTAAAAAGCAGGCGTGGGAGGCGATTTATGTATAAATACGATGAACGAGGCTCCCTGGCGCCGCGTGATATTGTAGCAAGAGCCATCGACAATGAATTGAAAAAACATGGTGATGAGTTTGTGTTTTTGGATGTGACACACAAAGATCCTGAAGAAACAAAGAAACATTTTCCGAATATCTACAAAAAGTGTTTGTCGCTGGGAATCGATTTCACCACAGATATGATACCGGTGGTTCCTGCGGCACATTATTTGTGCGGTGGAATTAAGGTGGATGATAAAGCACGCTCCTCAATCAAACGACTCTACGCAGCAGGAGAAGCAACTTCTACCGGCTTGCACGGGGCAAATCGGCTTGCATCCAATTCACTGCTTGAAGCAATCGTTTATGCAGATGCCGCAGCAAAGGATGCGAAGGAGTGCATTGTTGATTGTAAGTTTCAAAATGAAATCCCCGATTGGGATGATGAGGGAACAAGTTTGCCGGAGGAAATGGTGCTGATTACGCACAGTTCGAAAGAAATGTCGCAAATCATGAGTAATTATGTGGGGATTGTAAGATCCAACCTGCGCTTAAAGAGGGCATTGGATCGCCTGGAAATATTGTTTAGGGAAACAGAAGATTTATATGACAGATCGGTGGTGTCGAAGGAGATTTGTGAGCTTCGAAATGCAATAAATATTGGCTATTTGATTATTAAAATGGCACAAGACAGGAAGGAAAGTATTGGTTTGCATTATACAGTTGATTTTCCGGAAAGAAATCAGGACTATTAATCTGATGTTTCTTCGTAATCAACATACTCCCCTTCTTCGTTATTGATCTTTTTGCTCTTTTTAGGTGTGTGGGTAATACGAATTTCGCCCTCTCTGCGTTTTTCCCTTTGCATAGGGTTTTGATGGCGATTTTTTCTGTACGATGATAAGACGCGTAAAGAGAAGCCCAGCCAGCGCATGATCAGGACGATAACTAAAATATATATTATAAATTTAAAAAACATGATGCAAAAGTAATTGTTAATGAGCAAGATGTTAAAACAAAGTTGAAAAAAAATATATCAATCAAAAACACGTTTAAGAAAATGACAATTCTTTTAACTTAATTTGTACTTCAAAAACCGGTAAATTCCGCATGCAAAAAAAGCAATATCTTTTCATATTATCCATATTTTTATTGATAATCTTAGGTTCATGTAGTTCCAAACGTGCATTAAAGAAAGCAAATGAACGTTATGATGTGGGCGAATATGACCGGGCAGTTCAATATTATCAACGCGCCATGCGGGGGATGAAAAATCAGACCGCAATAAGTGAAGTTTTTTTTAGGCAGGGAGAGTGTTATCGACTGACTAACAGAGAACGGTTCGCGGAAAACTTTTATCGCTTTGCAATCAATTACAAATATTCAGATTCTACTGTTTTTTTGCGTTATGCACAGGTTTTGCATGAACAAAAGAAACTGCCTCAGGCGAAAACTGCCTATGAAACTTTTCTAAAAGCTTTCCCGGGTCATGACATGGCAGTTAATGGATTGATGGCGCTGGACAGCATCCCGAAATGGGCTGATACCGTTTCAAGATACATCGTTGAGCCTGTGAAGGAGTTGAATTCCAGAAGAAGTGATTTTTCACCGGTTTTCGTGGGGGATGATTATGACGTCCTTTATTTTAATTCAACACGTGATGGTGGTATTGCTATGAAAAATAGTGATATAACCGGGCAAAAGCCTAATGACATTTACATGTCGCGTAAAGATAGTAAAGGAAAATGGACAACCCCGGAGCTTTTGGAGGGTGAAATAAACACTGATTATGACGAAGGAACAGCATCTTTAACACCGGATGGCAAGGTGATGTATTTTACTGTTTGTCAGATGAAAGAAGGTAAAGCCTATGGCGCATCTATTTTTCGATCTACCCGAACCGGAGCTCAATGGTCAAAACCTGTTGTTTTGCCATTATTTACCGACAGTGCAAGTGATTCTTTAATTGTGGCGCATCCGGCAATCAGTGCCGCAGAAGATGTTTTGTATTATGTGTCTGATATGCCTGGTGGCTTTGGCGGTAAGGACATCTGGCGATCAAAGAAAATCGGAGAAAACTGGTCTGTCCCTGTTAATTTAGGGCCTGAGATAAATACCTCAGGCGATGAGATGTT
>JBFHER010000373.1:0-3400 GCA_041584055.1 Bacteroidales bacterium | reverse complement strand
TGCTTCTATCTGCACTTGTGTGCTAGCCAGGAATCCCATAAACATGTGCACAATCAAAAACAGTTCGATGCCAATAAGCATGATATCGATTTTGGCAAAGTTGATACGCTCTTTCGGTCTTTTCGAAAAGAGTATAATTACAGCAGCACCTGCCGACATACCCGAAGTTAAAAATAACGGTCCCAAAATAGAAGTATTCCAAAGTGGACGGGCATTAAATGCGGAGAACAATATCCCTGTGTAAATTCCGAGAATTACAGAGAAATACAAAATGATCCATGCCAGGTACTTTTTGTATTTGATGAAAAACTTTTCAACTTCTTTTATTATCTCGAATTTCCAGTCCCAGTTCGGAAAAAATTCGCGAATATGAATTGCCGCCCAAACAATTGAGAGGGGTGTGATTGCCATTAAGGTCCAGGCTCCCCATGACATTGGCGATTGTATGCGGATAACCGTATAAAGCTGCCAGAAATACAGCTTATGTTTTAAATCAAAAAATAAGGCAGTCAACCCAATTATGAGTAAAAACGGAACTATAATTGGAGCCCGCCGTACTGCTCCGCTGTATTTATTTTCTTTCCCCAGGATTGTATATAAACTGGCAAAAAAGAGGATTCCGGCTGCTAATCCACCCAAAAATAAATAGAGTGGTATGTGCCAGTGCCAAATTTCCAGATGCGGGTCAATGTGCGGATTTAGTCTTCCTGATGTTATTATTTCTTCTCGCATAACAAAGAGTTCAAAGTTTAAAGTTTCGAGTTCAAAGTAGTTTTTAAATCAAATAATACACGTGTGGTTTTGTTCCTGCCTCCGGAATCAATGTTTTATGTTTGCGCCTCTTAAGTACTTCCGAAACTTCACTGTTTGGGTTGTCGAAGTCGCCGAAATACATGCACTTTGTTGGGCAAACGGCAACACATGCAGGTTGCTCCCCTTTTTTCACGCGATGCATGCAAAAAGTACATTTATCGACGTAACCATCGGGGTGTGAATAACGCGCATCATATGGGCAACTTGTAATACAGGCACCGCAGCCGATGCACTCATCGTGTGTCACAAGCACAATTCCACCGTCTTCATAATGACTTGCACCTGTTGGGCAGCAACGCACACAAGGTGAATTTTCGCAATGATTGCAACGTTCCGAGCGGATTTCAATTTCCAATTGTGGATATGTTCCGTCGGTTACTTCCACAATCCAGTCACGACAGTAACCTATTGGAACGTTATTTTCGGTTTGGCAAGCCACAACGCAATCTGAGCAGCCTACACATTTTTTCGTATCAATCGCCATTGCATATCTCATACCTTCTCCTCACTTTCTTTTTCGAAACGGAATGTTACAAAATTTCCTCTCATGCCAGTTCCTCCCATAATCGGGTCTACTAAAACACGTGTTATTAATTGTGAATCACTGGCTCCTTTTCCAAAAGCCCTGCTTAATTTCTTGTCAGAATGGCCAAATCCATGAACGATATAAACCGAATCAAAACGAATGCGTTCAGTAACCCTTACTTTTACAGGAAAGTCTGAAACAATTCCGTCCTGATTTTGAAGGTAAATTGGTTGATCATTTTTCAAACCCCACTCTTTGGCAACTTTCGGGTTTACCCAAACTTTGTTCTCGTCCATTAAATCGGTCAAGTTCGGATTGTTGGCTGTACGGCTAAAAGTATGCATTGGTGCACGGCCATAATTTAAATGATAAAAACCTGCAGGCGGCTCCATGTGCGGTGTGTAAACCGGCAGCGGATCAAACCCCTCTTCCTGAAATGCTGTAGAATAAAGTTCAATTTTACCTGTATTTGTGTTGAATTCTATTTCCTCGCCCGGTTTATAATATAAATCGTCATAGGTTCGCGGGAAGTTTTTCACGCCAATGCGTTTCATTTCTTCCAATGACGAACCAACTTGTTTTAACTGCCAGTCGAGAACTTCTTCAAAAGAATCCCATGCAAAATATGCTTCGAGCCCCATTTTTTTGGAGAGCTCTTTTGCCATCCAGTAGGCTGGTTTTGTATTGTATTTTGGTTCGGCAGCTGGCATCCTCAACGCAATATTTGGAATACGCCCATGAACAACCCGTAAATCATCCCAACGCTCCAAATAAGTACATTCCGGCAAAACAATGTCAGCGTAGCCAGTAATTTCCATGGGCATTGTATCAACAACCACAAGTAATTCGAGGTTATTAAGTGCTTCAATTGTTTTCTTTTTATCGGGCAAGGTCATAATCAGATTGGTGCCATTTACTATCCAACCTTTAATATTACAGTTTAAGTCAGGAGTTGGAATTGTAGCATCGCAAACACCGTTGGCCAATGCCAGGTCGGCAAGTTTGTATTTACCGTTCATTGCAAGTCGCCAGTCACGGGTTGGTTTTGGAAATTCGGGATGCGGATAATCGGGGACATCCATCTTTTCCGGAATAAAATATCCACCGCGACGGCCCCATGAACCCAGTAAAGCATTTAGAATAGCGACAGCCCGCAAACGCTGAGTATCATCTCCGTACCAAGTAACGTGGCGGCCCGGATGAATAATTACTGCCGGTGCTGCGTTTGCCATTTCTTTGGCGGTTTCCCTAATTTGGTCGGGTTTTATTGTGGTTATTCCATATGCCCATTCTGGTGTAAATGGCTGTACATAAGCTTTTAGCTGTTCAAAACCGTAAGTGTATTGTTCAACGTAGGCTTTGTCATACCATTCGTTATTGATGATTTCATGAATCCATGTGAGAAGTAAAGCAATATCAGTAGCCGGTTTTATGGGGAGCCAGAATTTGGATTTGCTTGCCGCAGTCGAAAACCGGGGATCAACCGTAATTATAGTAGCACCTTTATCTATTGCGTCCGACATTTCCTGAACCTGACCGTTGTGCATATTTTCGCCCAAATGAGAGCCAATGAGTACCAAGCAGCGTGTATCCCTTATGTCGGTTGGTTCAGGCGAATTTAAACCTTCACCAAAGGTTGCAATGAAGGCCACTTCGCGTGGGCCTCGACATTGGGCATAGGATGGAGCGGCAATATTACCTGATCCAAAAGCCTTCAGCAAGGTACCAAAATAGTGCCCGCCACTCCCGTGAGTTAACAGTGCTGTACACTCGGGACCATGCTCCTCTTTAATCTTGTTCAGCCCTTTTGCAACGACGTCCAACGCTTCATCCCAACTCGCTTCGCGGAAGGTTTGATTCCCGTCGGCATCAGTTACCCGGATTAACGGTGTTTTTATTCGATCCTCGTCGTAATACATCCCGACACCACCGGTACCACGCGGACATAGCCTGCCGTTACAGTTGGTATCATCGTCGTTTCCAATAATCTTTTTGATGTTTCCTTCATCGTTCTTGTAGACCCATCCCGCACATTTCCAAAAACACACCTCGCAGTAGGTT
>JBFHER010000372.1:0-3442 GCA_041584055.1 Bacteroidales bacterium | reverse complement strand
CTCAACATTTTCAGTTAAAATAATCTTTCCGCTAAGGTCAAAAAGAGTCACACTACGCATCTCCTTTTGCGCTACAATCATCAGCAAATCGTTTTCAGCTTTGGGATAAATCTTAATTTTCGCAGTCTCATTTTTATGCAGAGCAGTTGTAGCACTAAGCTGAACTTCTATTGTTGTGTCGTTTTCTAATACAAAAGTCGATGAAATCGTTTGCATTCCATCTTTCTCAACCGTATACGTATGAAGGTTGCCTTTTCCCACATCATCAAACACCACCATCCCCAGTGAGTTGGCTTGTTTTGCATCTGTATTTAATGTGACCATAGGGTAACGCGAATACTTATCTCCTTCCATGATGTGAAACTCAACCCGGGCAACTGACGGTTTTAATTCTATGGTGATGATTGTATCCTTATCAAAGTTATAAGTCTGGATAAAAGAAGAATATCCCATTTTTGAAAATGAAACCTGGTAGCTTCCGTTATCAAGGCTAAACGCAGCTTCTCCGGATGTGTTGCTTAATACAGACTTAGAATTGATGTCCACCCGGACACTTGTAAGACTATTGCCTTGCTCGTCCTGAAACATAAATTTAAGATTGAGCAATGGTGGATCCGTATCCCATATCACCGTGCCTTTTTTCTGACTAACATCAAGCCAAACCGATGCATGCTCAAATTCGCGGGTGTACGTTGTCCCATTTTTAACAGCGGGTCCCAAGGGAGGACCTAAAGGTTTGTCGTATTCCTCAAAGCGTTTCATCCACAGCAGGTTATTGCTCCATGAATTCACGCTGTATCCATCGTTAAAATAGAAGTAGCTGTATTCTTCCGCACAAATCAGAAATAAGCCCAGGCAATATTCAAAACGTTCCTGAAGTTCTGATGGTGCAA
Source organism: Bacteroidales bacterium (assembly GCA_041584055.1). Classification (GTDB taxonomy): domain Bacteria; phylum Bacteroidota; class Bacteroidia; order Bacteroidales; family UBA5342; genus JBFHER01. The sequence goes on along the minus strand of JBFHER010000372.1, from coordinate 2,549 downwards.
CGATATACCCATTGCTTGTCGTCAGGTTTGATATTTCAAGGTCATCCAGACCCAGGGTCATACAAATTATTTTTCCTTCTCTGGCAGCCGTTTGGGTTGCAGCAATCGAGTTTTCTATCCAGCCGGGATCCCTTTCAAAGAGTTCTAAATAGGATCCATCAAAAAAATGCATGTAATTCAGTCCCTGTTCAGGTAGATTGGAACGAATAAGGTTCCCAACTTTTAATTTTGTAGAATCAACGCGTGCCCAGTAGTCTTGCATCATTAGTTCGAATCCGGCAAGGACAGCTTGCTTCTTGGCTGTTCCAATATCACTCTCTGCATAACCTGGCATGATTACTTTTACAAGCGCATCAAAAAAGACCCCATCAATCTCTTCATGCTGTGTCATCTCAATACAGTGATCTACCCACCATTTACGCACGCTGGCGTTCGACAGGTCAAATAACGGCCTGATACCTGAATGCAGGTTAATTTCACCATCAAAGCCAATGAGAAACGGATTACTGATTGTGTCGAGACCCGCATCTGCATCGTACATGTTTTGATAATGGCAAAAGGTGTTTCGATAATACAATATTTTCGTATCAGGATTAAAAGCTTTAATGCCTTTGGCCGCAGCAAGTGAGCCCTTTTCAGTTGAACCATACGTATCTAAGCCAGTTGTTTTTTCGAGACATGTGAGCGGGAATGTGGCAATGTATTGTAATTCATTTTGTGTGTATGCCTCAGATTTACGCATGTGCATGTACAGGGGTATTTTATCCCACGAAAATTCAGGGTAGTTTTGCTGCTCCTGTCCCTGAAGTTCCCAACTGCTAAAACAAGTAACGATAATGCTGAATATGCAAAGTGTTTTTGTCATGAATCCCGAACTGTAAATTTCTCTCATTTCAAATTAATAAGTTTAATAAAAATTATAATTTCAATTGTTCTGTTGTTTCCGGAGATATTTATACTTTTTTCATGTGCACATAATTAATTTTTCGTCAATAATGATAATTCAATGATATACCAGTCGCAACTAATTCCCTTTTAGTACCGAAAATTTACACGAGGCTCTTTTCCCATCAATTAACTGAATCTTGCCCACATACAAACCATCCGCATAGTCGATGGTATTCAGACTACAAATGGCTTTACCTACAATTAGGTTTTCAATTAATTTACCGCTTACATCATAAACCATTATTTTCTTTATAGGAACCCGAGATTCAATATTAAGAACTGACTGCACAGGATTAGGAAAAAACATAATCCCTTCATATTCAACAAGTTTAACAGCTGATGTTTCAGAATTTAAACCAATTGTTATTATGGTATCGTTACTTACTGTCAAGTTACCATTTAGGTCACTATAACCATCTTTACTCAAAGAATAATCATATTCCCCGTTCTTTAAATCAAGCGTTATTTTTCCTTCTGAATCGGAAATGTAAACAACATTATTTATTAAAAGAGAAACAGCAGATATGGGTCCATTTGTCTTGAAATCATTCACAAGAAACTGAAGGGAATGATATACTGTTTCCGTCATTTGAATTTGCAGTGTTGTGTCATTGCTTACACTAATGTTACCCTCATAGGTTTCGTAACCAAATTTAGTACATGAAAAATTGTACTCATTATCATTTAAAGTGAAGGACACCTCGCCATTTTCGTCGCTCGTGTAATAATATTTATTAATAAGGATGGTAACATTGGGTAAATTATTTTCAAGTTTGAAAGTTATTGAATGCTTAGAAGGTACCCCAAAAACCTGAACTTCTGCCAGTGATAAGGCATCGGTACCCACCTTCTGAATTTTAACAATTTGCCCCTGAATATCACCAATATTAATTGTAAGTGATGGATTTGGTGAGATACTATAGCTTTTCGAAAATGTTATATCGCCATTGTTATTTGTTACATTCACGGTAAATTCTGAAAGTCTATCCATGCAACAATCGGTTCTATTAAAAATCTTAATCATCGCAATACTTTGATCCGAACCTAAGTCTACTTGCCACCAGGCATCTTCCAAACCTTTGGTTGTATGGGTCACTGAATTATCGTTAAATACACCATTTGTGTTACCATCGATGGCTCGGGAAGCAACACCATTATTAGCTGTAGATGATTGAGTCGCAGTACCAGAAGGAGCAATATTCTCACCATAATTCAAATCGTTATTACTACCACCGGCAGCTCTCACCATATCGGCACACTTATTCCGATGCTCATTTAAAATTTGTAAATACTCAAGTTTGCCAGCCAGGTTATTCTGCTCTTTAGGGTCATTCTTCAGGTTGAATAATTCTTCATAAATGGGTATTTCGTTAGGTATACCTTCTGGTAAATATTTCAACCTATCGTTTTCTCTGGAGTAATACCGAATGTATTTCCACTGATTGCTGCGAACTGCTTCATGACGAGGATAGCCCTGATCGGTAAACAGGTTTTCAAGCAAAACATCTTCTCTCCAATCAACTTGTTCTCCTTCCATTAAAGGCAACATGCTTTCGCCCTGGTATGTTTCTGGTATTTCAACTCCACACATATCGAGTATG
>JBFHER010000371.1:0-3482 GCA_041584055.1 Bacteroidales bacterium | reverse complement strand
GCTATTTCATATCCTGATCAAATAACGCTTACCTGCAATGTGAGTCTTTTATTTTAAACGCTGTTCATTGATTGAATGCGTGTGTACCAATCGCATATGACCTCAGGTAAGTCAGCCATTTGCATTGATTAGGTATTTTGTTTTTTGTATGAGTAAGGGTGCTAAATCAATGAGCATTAAGAATTTAAGTGGTTCAGAATATCCACCCATTGAGCACTTATGTTCTCTATCTTTCGCAAAAAAAATCACAAGAGCACTGTTTTCTCTTTAAAAATTACTAATTTCATGGACGACTCCTGCGTGTTACTTTATCAGGATAAATCTGAGTATTATTGATTCATTTAACAGTAATAAAGGCCCTGAGAAATGCTTGAAAAAATAATTACACTAAGTATAAAAAACAAACTCATTGTCATTCTTTTTACTTTAACCATCGTTGGGTTTGGCATCTATTCTATCTTAAAAATACCTGTGGGAACAGTCCCGGACATCACCAACAATCAGGTACAGGTTATTACAACATCCACCAACCTCTCTACGCAGGAGATTGAGCAATTTATCACTGCCCCTGTTGAAATGGAAATGGCAAACCTGCCCGGTGTTGAAGAAATAAGATCCATCTCCAAATTTGGGATATCACTGGTAACGGTTGTTTTTGATGAGAGCATGGGGACCTATCTACCCAGACAGTTAATTGCAGAGAAAATAAAAAGTGCGGGTGAAATAATCCCCGAGAATTATGGGACACCGGAAATGGGCCCTATTTCAACCGGACTCGGTGAAATTTATCAGTACATCCTTGACACAAAGCCGGGTTACGAAGATGATTTTAGTCCGATGGATTTAAGAACCATCCAGGACTGGATTGTAAAACGAAGGCTATCGGGCATCAAGGGCGTTGTGGAGGTAAACAGTTGGGGAGGTCATCTAAAGCAATATGAAGTTGCGTTAAATCCCTTTTTAATGAGAAGTCTTGATGTAGACATCCTTGAAGTTTATGATGCACTTGAAAAAAACAACAACATCAGCGGTGGTGCATACATAGAAAAAAACAAGCAAAGCTATTTTATCAGGGGGGATGGACAGATTAAAAGCATTGGTGCCATTGACAGCATTATCATAAAATCAAACCATGGCATTCCAATTGTAATTCGGGATGTTGCTGAAGTCAGGTTTGGATATGCCAATCGTTTTGGCGCCATCACCGCCAATGGAAAAGGGGAAACCATCCTGGGACAGATCATGATGCTCAAGGACGGAGACTCAAAAGAAGTGATTACAGCAATTAAGGAGCGTGTTGAAGAAATTCAGAAGAACCTTCCGGAAGGCGTATTCATCAATCCCATACTTGAACGCAGCGAACTGATTGAGAAAACATCACGTACCGTTGCTGAAAACCTTATTTATGGTGGGATCATTGTCTTTGTCATCGTTTTAATTTTACTTGGAAATTTGCGGTCAGCACTTGTCATCTCCTCCATGATTCCCCTGTCAATGTTTTTTACGGTTACATTGATGTACGTTTTTGGCATTGATGCAAACCTGATGAGTTTGGGGGCACTGGACTTTGGAATTATCATTGATGGTGCCGTGATTATTGTTGAATTCATTGTGCTACGTATGAGCCAGATGGCAACCAAAATAAAAAACGTTGAAGCAGGTGAACAACAATCCCTGATTGACAAGATAGCACTTGAAGGTTCTTCCCAGATGATGAAGTCAGCAATCTTTGGACAAATCATTATCCTTATTGTTTTTATTCCGGTCTTATCCTTGCAGGGTGTTGAGGGAAAAATGTTTCAACCCATGGCACTCTCCTTTTCCTTCGCTATTATCGGCGCCATGATCATGGGTTTAACCTGGATTCCTGTTGCTGCATCAATGTTTCTTAAACCCGGTGATCTTAATAAAAGAAATATATCCACCTGGTTATTGGATAAAGTTGATAAATCCTATCATCCAGTGATTAAATGGTCCTTCAATCATAAAAAAATTGTATTGGGTGCTGCGGTGCTGTCATTGGTGCTTACAGGATTCTTATTTTCTAACATTGGTGGTGAATTTGTGCCCACCCTTGACGAAGGTGATTTTGTAATACAGCCTGCATTAAAAACAGGGACCTCGCTTTCCGAGACCATTGAGATGACCACAAAAATGGAAAAGATCCTGTTGGAAGAATACCCGGATGAGGTGGATCAGATTGTTTGTCGCATTGGTGCTGCAGAGGTACCTACGGACCCGATGTCAATGGAAGAAATTGACATGATCATCAAACTCAAGCCCATCAGTCAATGGCAAAGAGCGGAAACAAAAGAAGCATTGGGCACCATGTTTAAAACATCTTTAAGCGTCCTGCCTGGCATTGAATATGAATTTACCCAACCCATTGAAATGCGCTTTAACGAACTAATCACAGGTGTCCGGTCCGACATTGCTGTTAAAGTTTATGGTGATGATCTGGATTATATCAACAGGAAAGCAGATGAAATAAAAAAACTCATTGTGGATATCCCCGGTGCCAGCGACGTGGTTCTCGAAAAAACAACAGGTCTGCCACAGATCAAAGTTGAGTACAACAGAAAGCAGCTGGCCAGTTATAACATGGATGTTAACACTTTGAACACTTACCTATCAGCTGCATTTGCAGGAAAAAAAGCAGGTGTAGTTTTTGAAGGAGAGAAACGTTTTGACATGGTGATGCGGTTGCAAAACGTGAACCGTACCGACATTGAGGATGTACGTGGATTAATGATAAAAATCCCTTCGGGAGATTACATTCCATTGAGTGAGTTTGCAGATATTGAATACACAGAAGGCCCGGCTAAAATTTCTCGTGACGATACCCGTCGACGGGTTGTGGTGAGTGTAAATGTGCTTGGCAGAGATTTGCAATCGGTTGTGGATGATATCAGGCTTCTTGTGGATGAAAACATTGCATTATCTCCCGGAAATTACATCGAATATGGCGGGCAATTTGAAAATCTACAAAATGCTTCCAGGCGCCTGGCTGTGGCTGTTCCCCTGGCCTTATTGCTCATTTTCATCTTTTTGCACTTTGCCTTCCGCTCACTAAAGGATGCGTTCATGATATTTATTGCTGTGCCTCTTGCCACCGTGGGAGGTGTGATGGCATTATGGATCAGAGATATGCCTTTCAGTGTTTCTGCGGGTGTCGGCTTTATAGCTCTTTTTGGAATCGCCGTTCTAAACGGCATCGTTCTCATCGAACATTTAAAAGTTTTACAGTCAAAAAACTACACCTGCATGAAAGATCTCATCATACAGGGAACCCGGGACCGTCTGCGTCCGGTGCTCTTAACTGCAGGGACAGATGCACTTGGGTTTTTACCTATGGCAATATCAAGCGGAGCCGGCGCAGAAGTACAGCGCCCCCTGGCAACCGTTGTGATCGGCGGCCTGATTACATCCACAATGTTAACCCTGATTGCCTTGCCATTGCTTTATGAAATATTTCACAACGT
>JBFHER010000370.1:0-3486 GCA_041584055.1 Bacteroidales bacterium | reverse complement strand
CATAAAAAAAGGAAGCCCGACCACTGAATGGGCTCCCTTCTCTTAGAATACTTACTGTAACTCAACTAATTGAATAATAAATCAATAAACCATCCACGCCTGGAAGCTATTGGTTCAGTATCTCTTTAACTATTTTAGAAATTAGTTTTCCATCTGCTTTTCCTGCCAGTGCTTTCATGGCCGCACCCATCACCTTACCCATGTCCTGAGGTCCGGTGGCACCCAGTTTGGCCACAATCTCTTTTAGAGCCTCGCCGATCTCTGCCTCAGACATTTGCTTTGGTAAAAAGGATTCAATGATTGTTGCCTCAGCGAGCTCAGGCGCGGCAAGATCTTCTCTTCCCTGTTGCGCATAGAGTTCTGCAGACTCTTTGCGTTGTTTCACCATTTTCTGAAAAATCTTTAACTCCTGATCTTCAGAGACATTTCCTCCGGCACCTTTTGCTGTGCTTGCTTCGAGTAATTCTTTTTTTACTGCACGCAATGCTTCCAAACGGACTTTATCCTTACTGCGCATTGCATCTTTTATCAACTCCGTAATCGTTTCAAATACAGCCATTCTTTTCTTTTTTTTAGTCAACAATATTATGTAAGTATGGGTTGTCATCAGTCAATGAAATCCCATCACTGCCTTCATCCAGGGTGAAGTTTGAAATACTGTGTGGTTCAGTTTTATTTGCCGCTTTAAAATTTGAACGCTTATAAGCCGGCACTTTCTCGAGCAATTCCACAAGTTTTTCATTCTCCATATCTTCTGTAGACAGCTGATTTTTTAACCCAATGGGCACTTCACCTTCCACTTTGGGTTTATAAGCATCATGTGCGGTCTCTTTCGAGCCATAAAACACTTCTTTACGTATGTCTTTTTTTCTGTCATGTTCCGTGAAGTTGTATTCACGCCGCAACTCCAGCTCCACAGGCTCACTGTGCTGATCTGCATGCTCATCAACCACTTCACCAGCACTACTGTTTGATCTTTCCTGTGAATCAAACACATCCTTTTTAATGTCATTTTTTTTAAATGAGGAGTCCCTGTCTTTTGTTCTAAAAAAATCATCCTCGGTATCAGTCAAGTCAAAAAGGTTGTTGGCAGGAAGTCCTGACTGATTGGATGAAGCACCAGCCCCCTGTTCCACAACAGAAGGTTTAACTCCGAATAAATCCTCTTCATCATCATCCAGCACCAATGTTCGTCGTTTATTTTCCTGCTTTTTAACCATTTCAGGTATGCTTGTTTCAGAAAAACCCGTCGCAATGATTGTAACGTTCACTGAATCATCAAGGGTCTCATCATTCCCTGTCCCCCAGATAATCGATGCTTTGTCACCAACTGCAGACTGCACATAATCAGTGATCTGCCCTATTTCATCCATGGTAACCTCGTTGGCGCCGGATGTAATGTTCAATAATATATTTCGTGCACCGTCAATGTCGTTATTATTGAGCAATGGAGACTGCAGCGCCTGCTTAATGGCGTCCACAGATCTGTTTTCACCTTTTGCCCTACCCATGCCCATAATGGCCACACCGCTGTTTTTCATTACCGTTTCAACATCCGCAAAGTCAACGTTTATATAGCCTGTCAGAGTAATGATTTCGGCAATTCCTTTTGTGGCGGTTGACAAAACATCATCTGCCTTTGAAAAAGCATTTGAAAGTTTCAAATCACCATAAATTTCACGCAGCTTCTGGTTGCTGATTACCAACAATGCATCCACATGCTCCTGCATGCGTTCAACACCATCCAGTGCCTGACTTACACGTTTTTCTCCTTCAAACAAAAATGGGATGGTAACGATCCCAACAGTGAGCAGTCCCATTTCTTTTGCCTTTTGTGCGATGACTGGTGCTGCACCCGTTCCTGTTCCGCCGCCCATTCCAGCAGTGATGAAAACCATCTTTGTGGATCCCTGAAGCATCTCTTCTATCTCCATAAGGTTTTCCACGGCTGATTCACGGCCTACTTCCGGTTTGTTCCCTGCCCCCAGACCAGAGGTCAGTGTTTGTCCCAACTGTATTTTTAAAGGGATGCGTGAATTTTCAAGTGCCTGAATATCCGTGTTACAAATCACGAATTCTACATCCTTAAGATCATGATCGTACATGTAATTTACAGCATTGCTACCACCACCACCTACTCCAACCACTTTTATAATGGATGGTCGTTGTTTCGGCAAATCGAATCCCAAAATCTCATCACTCATAATATTCTTTTTTTGTGACTATTTTCTTTTATAATGCATTGTCGTCCTCATCGAAGAAGGAATTAAAGCGATCTCCCAGTTTATCCCATAAACCCGGTGAACTAACCGTTTTTCTTCTGCCTGTTTTTTTAACAGATTGCTTAGGTATTGGTTCTACTTTCTCTTTCATACAATCCGGCTTACCCAATTTTAACATCCCCGCCAACATGGATAAAGATGAATCTTTCAACACACCTCCGGCATCTTCAATACCACGTGCCCCTGTTCCCAGGCGCACATCCAAACCCGTTTTATATTTCAGCAAGGGCACAATATCCTTCATTTTTGATGTCCCCCCGGTGAGCACAATTCCGGCACCCAACAGATCATACAATCCACTTTTATCAATCTGGTACATCACATTTGAAAAAATCTCTTCCATGCGTGCCTGAATAATGTAAGCCAGGGTCTTGCAGGAAACTTCTTTAGGATCCCATCCTTCACTTCCGGAGATGCTTACAAAATCATTATCAGACTGTAGCTCAGCCATTGCTGAACCAAACTTACGTTTCATTTTCTCTGCTTTATCTTTCACGATTCCGCAACCTGAAACCAGATCTTTTGTAACAACATCTCCGCCAAAAGGAAGCACTGCCGCATGTCGAACAACACCACCATGATAAATAATAATTGATGTTTTTCCAGCACCAACATCGATGGCAACAGCACCTATTTCTTTTTCTTCTTCCGTCAAAACAGCTTCGCCAAGAATCTTGGGTGCAAGAAGAATCTCGTGCTTCTCAACACCTGCCTTTTGAAGTGTTCTCGCAAGGACCTCCAGCCCTGTTTGTCGGATTGCTGTCACCAAAAACTCACCTTCAAGTTTAGAACCAGTAGAACCAATTGGACTTTGGTGATGCACTTCAAATTCCTCATCCACGGTATAGCTCAGTGGAACCACATCGATTACCTCTGCCCCATTCTCAAATGTGACTTTGAAATTTTCGGCTGTTATATCCTTCACCAGTTCTTCATCCACCTCGTTTTTATCTCCAAGCAATCGATACGCCTTATTCTGTTTTTGGTAAATCAGCATGCCACCTGTATTCACATAATACTTGGCTATCTGTTTTCCTGTTTTCTTTTCAAGCGAAAGGCTTAGTTCCCTGATTGTACGGGCAACGAAATCCGGGTTTAGAATATTGCCACGTTGTATTCCTTCTGATTTTCGTGTGTCGGAGGCCAGCAAACTTAATTTGCCATTTGCATTCATGCGGCCAATAGCACCACGTATCTCATATGT
>JBFHER010000369.1:0-3524 GCA_041584055.1 Bacteroidales bacterium | reverse complement strand
TTTGGGCTGCGGATGTCCAGTTGGATGCATTGTTTGTGGGGGCATCAGGATTAATCCGTTCAAGCGCAACGCCTTTCTCAATTTTAATTTGTGGTGCGTGCATGGTTGCCTGGTAGCTCAGTTCGTCAATGATCTGTCCGTTTTCATTTAAAACAACAACTGTTCCTGAATCATTGGTTAGCTGGAGTTTTGACGTTTCATAAATCTGGTCGAAATACATGACTGTGTCGGGCAAATTTTCACAAATCAAAAGATATGAGTTTGGACGCATTAGCTGAGGAAGTGAAGAGATAGGATAAATTGACTGGATGATGCCCCGCGTCTTTTTCCCGATGTTGACTTTACTTATATCCAAAAAGCGATTGGTACGGTTATAGAGTTCAATGTACTCGGTTTGATCAGCGTTTGGATCAGGCATGAGCTCATTGATTATGATGTCTTGCCAGGTTGGACTTTTAGGAAGGCTAAATTGGAAGGATGCATTGATGAGTTGGTTTTTATTTAAATCCTGGATATGTTGGTTTAGTATCTGATACGTTTTGTTGGAGTCGAGCCCTTCTGTAAATTCAATGCTGATTGCATTAGGTTGGAGTGGATCGCTTATTATTTCATGGCTCAGGTTTGGGAAAACAAGTGTTTGGCCGAGATAAGCAATGCGTTCATTGAAAAAAATCTTTATTAGTTGGTTAACAACTTCAAAAGAAGTAATATGCGGTCCGTTCATGTCAATCTGTGATTCCGAAATTGAATTCATTTGCCCGGGGCTTCCTCCGGTGATCGATTCAGACCAGTTCCAGTTATCTTCGTAACTTAAACAGTGCACATCTATTCGTTCCAACGACCAGCCGCCATCAGATTTAAATGAATCAGGGTAGTCTGAATTGTTGAATGGCATCCAGTCGATGCAGTTTTTTGTATCATCTAAAAGAACCAGTTGCGTTGATGTGTTGGCAATCGTAGGAAGAGAGAGCTTTAGGCAATTAAGCCCAAGAGCCTCAAAGTAAGTCGTGTTTTTGGCAAGGATTAAAAATGAGTTGCCCTTTATCACAATGGATGGAAGTAAAACACTTTTGCTGCCAACATACAGCATCCAGTTTTTAAGGTTTACATCCTGATCCATCCGATTGTACAACTCAATGTATTCTACTTCAGGGAGATCAACAGCCGGAAGTGGATCCGCCAGAAGTTCATTAAATACAATGTCGGTGGCCTTAAATGTTTCCTTTAAAGTTTTTCTTGCATTGATTCCTGACCCACTTTTTTCACGCTTTTGTTGTCCAACACAGATGCTGGAACAATCACAAAGCAAAATCACCATTACGATGATAGGAACGATTTTACATTTCATAGCTTTAGGTGTTAAAAAAAACATTAATTTTGCAGTCCTAATAATTAGGTTTTGGTAATCAGTTCAATTTAAGGCAGAATTTTTTAAGAATCAAGTAATGAAAGTAGCAATTGTAGGAGTAAGTGGAGCAGTGGGACAGGAGTTCCTGCGTGTTCTGGAAGAGAGACAGTTTCCTTTGGATGAGTTGGTATTATTCGGTAGTGCAAGAAGTGCCGGGAAAAAATACACCTTTAAGGGAAAAGAACTCACAGTGAAAGAGCTTTTGCATAACGACGATTTTAAGGACATTGATATCGCTCTTACTTCTGCCGGAGCATCTGCCTCTAAGGAATTTGCTTCTACAATTACCAAATATGGTGCGGTTATGATTGACAATTCCAGCGCATTTAGGATGGATAACGATGTGCCGCTGGTTGTACCTGAAGTAAATGGCGATGCAGTGAAAAACAGGCCACGGAATATTATTGCAAATCCAAATTGCACAACCATTCAGATGTTGGTGGCATTGAAACCCATCGAAGATCTTTCTCACATTAAGAAAGTTCATGTTGCAACGTATCAAAGTGCAAGTGGTGCTGGCGCAATGGGAATGGCTGAACTTGAAGAACAGACAAGACAATTGGTGAATGGTGAAAAATTAACCATTGATAAATTTAAATATCAGCTGGCAATGAACATCATACCTCAGGTGGATGTCTTCATGGATAATGATTATACAAAGGAAGAAATGAAAATGTATAATGAGTCAAAGAAGATCATGCACCCTGACATTGAGGTGAGTGCAACCTGTGTGCGTATTCCTGTTATGCGGAATCACTCAGAAGCGATTTGGCTTGAAACGGAAGAAGAACTCTCCATTGAAGATGTGAAAAATGCAATGAAGCATGCGCCAGGTGTTACCCTGCAGGATGATCCGGCAAATTCTGTTTACCCGATGCCACTTTTTGGCGCTGGTAAAGATGATATTTTTGTAGGCCGTATTCGGAAGGATTTAACAAATCCAAAGGGAATAACGCTGTGGTGTGTTGGGGATCAGATTAAAAAAGGAGCTGCACTAAATGCAGTTCAGATTGCCGAATACATGATTGAGAATAAATTATTATAATGAAATGGAGGACAATGGTCCTGTGAACAGCACTTCCTCATTGAAAGGGAGTGCTGTTTTTAATTCACTTTGTCAGATATATAAATGAAATTTAGCCTTCTTACAACAGACTTACAGTCAAAAGCACGTGCCGGATTAATCACAACGGATCATGGTACCATCGAAACGCCAATTTTTATGCCTGTTGGAACGGTTGGGTCGGTTAAAGGAGTGCACATCAATGAGCTGGAGAAGGATATTCACGCCCAGATAATTTTAGGAAATACATATCATCTTTACCTAAGACCAGGCTTGCAGATACTGGAAAAGGCGGGTGGCTTGCATAAATTTAACAGCTGGAATAAACCAATATTAACGGATAGTGGTGGATATCAGGTGTTTTCCCTTTCAGACAATCGAAAATTAACGGAAGAAGGGGCATTGTTTAGATCTCATATTGACGGTTCAAAACATTTGTTTACACCCGAAAATGTGGTGGAGACACAGCGGATCATCGGGGCAGATATTATCATGGCTTTGGATGAATGCGCTCCCGGTGATGCTGATTATATTTATACGAAAACATCAATGGAGCTTACTCACCGGTGGTTACAACGTGGGATGAAGCATTTTAAATCAACAGAACCAAAATATGGTTATTCTCAAACCTTCTTTCCAATTGTGCAGGGAGGTGCTTACACTGACCTTCGCAAACAAAGTGCTGAATTTATTGCATCGGTCGGAGCCGAAGGAAATGCAATTGGTGGCCTTTCGGTGGGAGAACCTGCCGAAGTGATGTACGAAATGGTTGCTGTTGTAAATGAAATATTACCGCAGGATAAACCACGGTATTTGATGGGCGTAGGAACACCGGAAAATATTCTCGAAAATATAAGTTTGGGTGTGGATATGTTTGATTGTGTGATGCCCACAAGAAATGGAAGAAACGGAATGGTGTTTACAAGCAATGGCATCATGAATATGAAGAATAAAAAGTGGGAAGATGATTTTTCTCCCCTGGACCCGGATGGCACTGCTTCTGTTGATCATATCTATTCAAAGGCCTATGTGCGCCACCTTTTTGCGAGCAAA
>JBFHER010000368.1:0-3530 GCA_041584055.1 Bacteroidales bacterium | reverse complement strand
TTTCCGGGGAACCCGAATTACAAATTATATTTAAGAGGCATCTTTGGATCGAAACTCCCTTTTGGTCCTCCCAATGGAGAGAAGTACCAGATGAAGTTCCGTATGCCACCCTATCACCGGGTTGATCTTGGACTTAGTCGCTTTATCGCAGGAAATAACAAAGGGAAGGTATCTAAATATTTCAAAGATTTATGGTTAGGCTTTGAGGTTTTCAACCTGTTTGACGTAAACAATGTAAATTCTTATTTTTGGATCTCAGACATCGCAGGTGATATGTATGCTGTCCCAAATTATCTGACCGGACGCCGCTATAATTTAAAAATAACTGCAAATTTTTAGATCATGCAACTATTTTACTCCCCGGAAATTGCAAATGGTATTCTGCATTTTGATGAAACTGAATCAAAACATGCAGTGCGTGTTTTAAGACTTAAAACAGGTGATGAGATTCATATCATTGACGGGATTGGCACACTTTACAAAGCATCTATTACCGATGCCAATCAAAAAAAATGCAGCTTTCAGGTGCTTGAAAAAATTAGCGACTTTGAAAAACGACCTTATTATCTTCACATCGCCATCGCCCCAACAAAAAACATCGATCGTTTAGAATGGTTTCTTGAAAAAGCAACCGAGATTGGCATTGATGAAATCACACCCCTTTTATGCGATCATTCGGAGCGTAAAATCATTAAACCTGAACGTTTAAATAAGATATTGGTTTCGGCTGCAAAACAATCTCTGAAAGCTTATATTCCGAAATTGAATCCATTGCAGACATTTCATGATTTTATAATGAATGATCTGAAAGGCCAAAAATGCATTGCACACTGTTATGACTCTGAAAAGACAACTCTTAAATCTGTAACAGAGTCAAACCTAACAATTCTGATAGGCCCGGAAGGGGACTTTTCACCTGAGGAAGTTAAAATAGCCTCAGAACAAGGTTTTCAGGCCGTTTCGTTGGGCAACAGCAGGCTTCGTACCGAAACAGCCGGTGTTGTTGCATGCCATACGGTTAGTCTGATAAATGATTAAAGCAATATTTTGACGAAAACAGGTGACTTCAACTAAAAGTCTTCTATCCGGCAATTTTCCTTAAGCGTTCTTTTCTAAGAAATCAAGTACAACTTTTCTATGCCCCAGAATAAATAATAAGGCATAAACAATAATAAAAAGAAGCAGACCGTAAAATACCCCTTCAAAACTCATGCTTCGAATGGGTTTCACAGAAACGGGGAAATCAGTTACCACCGACACCATATCACCGGTCACTGTAAGCTGTCTTTCGTAAGCCAAACGAGTATCCTGAAGTTCAATGATTTCATTGTGCAGCAAACGCGTGTCCTTCTCCTCACCTAAAAGTTTCAGGCTTCCTAAATTTCCGAGATCAAGACTCATCTCCCGTTCTTTATCAAAATACTCATAACGCTGAAGACTGTCCAGTTTTGCCAATTCATTGTCGATTCGTTTAATTTTAATCTCCAATGCGGTTTTCCTGTTGTTATTCATCAATGTCAGACGGGGATCACTTTTAAGAAAATGAACGATTCCGTTCTGTAGCATGGCAAAAACTGAGGGATCACCCACTGTTGCCCGCACATCCAAAAGATCCCTCATGCGCCGTGATGTTGTATCTTCAATGGCATTGAATCGATTCCTGTAATCCACGATATCCGCAACACCATCTCTATCCATATCCACAAACCAATACGCTCCTATGCTCTTTATAAAACCTGCGGTCAGGGTATCAATCTTAAGTTTTTCAGACAATGCTTTATAATTTCCTTCTCCAGCGTAAATTCCGAGTTCGTTTATCTTAGAAATCATGTCCTCCGTTGGTATTTCATTGCTCTGAAGCACCATATCTGACGAGTATAACTCTTCACCCATAAAATGCTTTACCATTCCAAAGCCAAAACCAACCAACAATGCAAGCAATAAAATGATGTATTGTTTGAGTCCGAATAAGACCAAATAAGAAAAACATCTTAGCAGAAAATTAAAAATGGTAAGCAAAGCTTTAACGAATGATTGAGAAGCTTTTTTAATCAAAATAGATAGATCTATTTCCCTTTCCAGGTTTTTGTTAGGTTTGTCCATTAACGTTCAAGATGTAAATGAACGACAAAATTATAAAAAAATGTTATGGATTGTTTTATTAATGATCATTTTTATAAATATTTGCGGGGGACATTAAAATTAAACTTTGAAGAAGAAACAAAAAAAAAGCAAACCCGTTATCAGGATAATTCTTTTGGTTTTATTGATGATGGGTGCCTTTGTGGCCTATGTAGGATACGTGGCGCTTAACGACAACAATGTTAACAGGCACATAACTTCACATAAATTATTGTACTTAACATCAGAAACATCTGCTTCTGATTTAACGAAGTTATTGGTAACTAAGAATTACGTACAGAGTAATTTTAAGCTTCAGTTGTGCATCAGGATAAAACGGTTTGATCAAAACATTAAACCTGGCCTTTACAGAATTGAAAAAGGCATGAGTAATTCACAGATCATCAATATGTTTCTTGCGCGGAACCAAACACCTACAACCATCACCTTCAACAATATACGCACAAAATATGAATTGGCGGCCAACCTTGGAAAACAACTATTGATTGATTCTGCCGACATCATCAAGGTGCTGCTTGATGATGAATTTTTAAAAAAGAACAAGCTTAACTCTGCCATCGTAACCAGCATTTTCATCCCGAATACATATGAAGTTTACTGGACCTTGTCTGCTGAAGAATTACTTAATCGAATGATACGGGAATCAGATGCATTCTGGGATCCTTTGCGACTTGCTAAAGCAGAACAATTAAAATTGAGCAGAGATGAAGTAATAACGCTTGCATCCATTGTTGAAGAAGAGACAAAAAACAATGCTGAAAAACCCATTGTTGCAGGATTATACATCAACCGAATTAAAAAGGGCTATTTATTACAGGCGGATCCGACTTTAAAATTTGGGCTCAATGATTTCGCAAAAAAAAGGCTTACGAATGAAGATAAAAAGGTTGACTCACCATACAACACCTATAAATTCAAAGGTTTGCCTCCCGGACCCATACGCATACCGGAGAAAAGTTCCATCGATGCTGTTCTGAATTATAAAAAACATAATTATTTATACATGTGTGCAAAACCAGACTTTTCGGGTTTACATAATTTTGCAAAAAACTTAAGCGAACATAATAAAAATGCGGCGGCCTATCACCGGGCCCTGAACCAGCGGGGGATTTACAAATGAATGTGGGAATGTTGGAAGTGTGGGAATGTGGGAAGTGTTGGAAGTGTGGGAATGTGGCAATGTGGCAATGTTGGAATGTGGGAATGTTGGAATGTTGAAGTGTTGGAAGTGTTGAACTGAGGAAGTGAGGAAAGTCCCGTGTCACGCGTCCCGAACAATGTTGCAATGTTGCAATGTTGATGACATGAGCTTGCAAATATTAAAAAGCTCCGTAGGAGCGACATTATGGTAGCCCCGTGCAACGCACGGGGTAATGAATGCACGATAT
>JBFHER010000367.1:0-3534 GCA_041584055.1 Bacteroidales bacterium | reverse complement strand
GTTTTTACCTATGGCAATATCAAGCGGAGCCGGCGCAGAAGTACAGCGCCCCCTGGCAACCGTTGTGATCGGCGGCCTGATTACATCCACAATGTTAACCCTGATTGCCTTGCCATTGCTTTATGAAATATTTCACAACGTGACCAGCATTAAGTTGTTTCCTCTGCGTGTTAGTCGTGCCAGAACATGCACCATCATCGGATTTATGTTGTTTGTCCCCCTCATTTCAGGACTAACACAAAACAAGGAAATGAATCTGGAACAGTTAGGTCAGATGACCCTGGAGAACAACCCGCGCTTAAAAGCCTATCAGCTTAAAACAGAACAAAAAGAAACAATGGCAAAAACAACATTCGCTTTGCCAAAGACCGCTGTAAGCTTTGGGACCGACCAGAATAACATTGCTGAAAACAATCATCCATTAAATGTTTGGAGTGTAGAACAGGAAATGGCCTTCCCTACTTACTACATTGCCAATAAAAAAGCCAAAAGCATTGAAGTGTCCCTGGCCAAAACAGAATACGAAATTGTGAAAAATCAATTGCTGAAAGAACTTTCTGTGGCCTATTTTGAAACAAAAATGCTTTCTCAACATTTAAAAGTGTACAACGGTCTGGATAGCATTTATACAACCCTTTTGCAACAAGCCGAAAGAAAACTTGACCTGAAAGATGTTAATACACTGGAGTACCTGACCATTAAATCAAAACGCAATGAAATATCCCTGTATATAAAGCGTTTGAAAAGCAGTTATGACATTTCATACAAGAAACTTCAAATCCTGACAGGTCACCAGGACTCCTTCACGCTTCCCGAATCGGTTGAAATATTATCAAGAGAATTATCAAATTCTGACTCCATTCCCATATACAATTATTTACAACAGCAATCCGCACTTACTGCATCCCAAATAAAAGTTGAAAAAAACAGAAACATGCCGGATCTTTCATTCAACTATTTTCAGGGTTCCAATTCATATGCAGATGCAAAAACCTATTCTGGTTTTGAAGTTGGAGTGGCAGTACCTTTGTTCTACGGAGATTATAGGAATAACGTAAAAGCAGCTAAATTAGCTTATGACAGTCAGTTATTACTTGCAGAAAACGAACAAACAAATGTACTTCAACGCTTGAACGCATTGCGTATTCAGTGCTCAAACATGTATTTTATGATTCAGCAATACCAAACGGATGAAATCCCCCTTTCAGAGGAAATTAAGCGAACAGCCATGAAGGCATATGCGCTAAGGGAAATCGATTTTTTAAAATTTGCCTTAAGTTTGGAATCTGCCATTGATATTGAGACTGCCTACTACGAGGGTATTTTTAATTATAACAAGCTTGTTCTCGACATTAAATATTTTACTTATTAACGATCCATGACAATACAATTGAATGCATACCCATCTTTTAAAACGAATTGAAATGAAAATAGCTATACCACTAATAACAGCAACAATTTTGTTATTTTCCGCCTGTTCTAAAAAGACATCGGAAACACCAGAACCAGAAAATGACTTCACAAAAATTACAATGGAACAATTTCAGGAAGGAAAGATGGCCTTAGGTAAGCCGCTGAAAATGGCTTTTGAAAACAGTTTCCAGATTTCCGGGAAAATTGTCTCCAGGGTCGACGGCCTTGCGAAGATTAGCATCCCTATTGAAGGTTTCATCAAGCGCATTCACGTACGTAAAGGTCAATCAGTTAAATCAGGAGAGGTTCTTTTTGAGATTGAAGGAAGTGCTTTAATCGAACTGCAGAAGGCCTTTGCCATCTCATCCGCAAAGATGCCTCAGTTGCAGTCTGATTTTGAAAGAATCGAGCAACTTTTTAAAGAAAACATTAAAACAGAAAGCGAATTTATGATTGCTGAAAGTGCCTACAAAACGGAACTGGCCAACTACAGTGCTTTAAAACAAAATCTTGAAAACATCCACTTAAGCATTTCCGACATCGAAAATGGCAACTATGCTTCTGTCTATCAAATTAAATCACCCATTCAGGGACAAGTGGTTGATGTGCAAACAACACCCGGGCAATATGTTTCTCCCCAATCAAGCATTGCCGAAATCGTGGATGCCAGAAAGAAACACCTGCAGTTACTTGTTTTCGAAAACGATTATTCAAAAATTAAATCCGGCCAAAAGGTCGCATTCAAAACTGCCAGTGAAAAAGGGGCTTATTCAACAGCCACAATAACAAGTATTGGGAAGATTCTAAACATGCAATCAAAGTCCTTCGATTGTTTTGCAGAAATTTCAGATACAGACAAAAGCAAGTTCATCATCAATCAATTGGTGCATGGTCAGGTCATCCTTAATACGGACACGGTTTTTGCTTTGCCGCAGGAAGCCATCTTAAAATCTGGAAACAATCAATTTGTTTTTGTAAAAGCAAGGGAAATTGGAAATGAACTTTTTCTTGAAAAAGTAAAGGTTCGTGTTGGTCGTAGCAGCAAAAATCATGTGGAATTAATCGACGGACCGCTAAATAAGCAGATACTTATTTCCGGTGCATATCACATTAGCAGTGAGTAGATGCCGGTAATAAAACCCCGTATTTTTTTATCTTCGCAATGAATTTGATTTTCTTTAATTAGAACGAAAAACCATAATTCACTAATGTTGAGATATTTCCATAGTCACCACGCATGAAAAAGAATAAATTCCTTTTACTTTTATTCTGTGCAATCTCCCTTGGATTGTCCGGATCACCAAAAAACATTGAAAACGACAGCCTGATCATTCGGGGGAAAGCAGATTATACATCAGCTTTTTTTTCAAACATTATTTTACATAATTCATTTACAGGCTTTCTAGACAATTACAGCGATTATATCGTAGTCCAGAATGAGGTAACCGGTGATTTTGGTGTCCCCGATCAAAATCTTATTTCCATACAGGGAAACTCTTACCGATGGACAAAATATTACCAGGATGGCTTTAGAATCAACCAGCAAACAGCTCCTGGATCCTCTCTCTACAGTCAGTCGCTTTATAACAATTCATTTGTATGTGATAATTTTGAAGGAGGATTCTATTTTAAAAAGGATGAAACCATCGAAAACAATGTGCTTATACAATACAATTTAGGCAACATTGGAAATATGAATCCCTGGACCGAAGCGCTCGTAAGCCACAACACAGCCCTTCGACGATTGTATAAAGACATTGATTACCGAAAGCACATGACAGGCCAGGGCGTGGCAAGAATCAATCTCAACCTACAACACAAAGGTCAAAATCTACCTCAACATTTCTACTTTGATAAAGGTCAGCGTCAATTGATTGGTTTTGATTATACCTCAGAAGCGTACCCATATGATGAAGACTACATTAAAACGGAACTAAACGGAGAACTGCCTGTAAGAGCAAATGCCTATTTCGACAAACTGAACTACGCTTTGGCTTACTCGAAGCGCGATCATCTGTTTCATGAGTTTTATTACAATGAAAACGAAACGGCAGAGAATCAGATCATAAGTGGATCTGTCTGGACAACAAAGAATTCGGCTAATGGACGCCTTGTAAGCGG
>JBFHER010000366.1:0-3544 GCA_041584055.1 Bacteroidales bacterium | reverse complement strand
TATTCCAGAATTCTTTATTTTATAAGTGAATACCATTAAAAGTCCGTTTAAAATCTTGAGGAACTTATAGTGGCAATTACAATCCGTTTTGTCGTCATAGAGTGCTTATGTAAAATGGGATTTGGGTATGTTCGGATTGAAGGATTAAACGAAGGTGATAAGGTTTAATTTGGCGTGGAGTTTGGCTCTTCTGAAAATAAATTTCTTTGTTTTGGCATGCAAGCTCCAAACTTACACTCCACACTGCTTACCCAGTTTCCTGATCAATGCAAATAGCATTTTTGAAATTTCTTCCAAATCAGTGTAGAACAAATCGAAAGCGTTTTGGGAGATATGTTTTTGATCTTTTAAATAGTCAAAAATTGCAACACATTCGAACACTGACCCTCGTGAGATTACATAAAAGTTTCGTTTATCGGGTTTCGTCATGCGTCCAGATCCTTCAGCAATATTAAGCATAATACTAAAGGATGCACGTCTTAGTTGATCGTTTGTAACATGATCAAGCGTTGCATTTTGTAAAAGAAGGAAAACGCTGCTGTTAAATGATTTAGCTTTTTTGTAGACCTCAAGGTGCTCGAAATCAAACATAATTTTCACTTTTAGGGATCGATAAAAGTAAAGTTACGGAAAATCATGCCTTAAAACCAAACCGTCCCCTGAACTCTTGCTCTGTTCTCTTGCTCTTGCTCCAACCTCTTGCTCTGTTCTCTTGCTCTTGCTCCAACCTCTTGCTCTGTTCTCTTCCTCCACCCTCTATGCTCTTGCTCTTGCTGTTAAATGTAGCCTCACCAGGACTCGAACCTGGATCTATTGTTTAGGAAACAACTATTCTATCCCTTGAACTATGAGGCCAAATAATAGGTGGCGCAAAAATAAGGGAATTGTTTTGAATTACAAAAGGGATTCAGGCTTAAGTCACGGCATTTATGGAATGCACTCAGACGATCGCACGACTTTCCGTCCCGCGTCCCGTTGTCCCGCGTCCCGTTGTCCCGTGTCACCCGTCCCGTGTCACCCGTCCCGCGTCACGTTGTCCCGTGTCACCCGTCCCGTGTCCCGCGTCACCCGTCCCGTGTCACCTGTCCCGTGTCCCGTTGTCCCGCGTCACCCGTCACCAGAATCACATCATCTCCCGAAACACATCAATTGATTTTGGCATTTTAAATCCAGACATGTGAATTTTAAAGTAAACGAGTAAGTCATCCAAAATGGCAGATCTGGATTTTGCCTCGATTTTGAGCGTTGAAGCATGCTCCATTGATTTTGTAATGAGCTCCGAGAAATAGAAACTGACATGGGCGTTGCAGGTCTCAGAATTTTCAAGCACCTGAAAAGAGCCATGATGGAAGTTAAAATAGGGCCTGCTGTCTGAATAATTATTTACCGGAGAGAATCCCAAAAGCCTTGAGAGATCTATCAGGTTTTTAAGGTGGAAGTTTGGGATGCCATCCTCTATGATGTCGAAATAGGAGATGGATGTTTTGAAAAAATCATAGAGTGTCGGGTTTGTATCCTCCTTGTTGCTGCATGTCCAATAGATTTCCGATAAAAATAGAGCAATGGCGTTTTTTGCCGGGTGAAAAGGGATGGATTGAAATGGTGAAACGTATGCGTAGTCTTTTAAACGTTGTATTTCTTTTTTATTTGATAGGTAGCTTTCTATTTCCAGGATTGCCAATGGCATAATGGGGGGCTTTGTGTGTTTGCTTTTGCCACTTTTCCGGGATGTGAGCACAACCTGATGTCCATATTTCAGAGTGAACAAGTGGATGATACTCGAATTTTCTGAGTATTTCAAAATCTTAAGAACAATGGCTTCTGATGTGTAGAGCATCGACGGGTTAGATTGATTCTTTTTCTTTTCGGGTGAGTTTATTGTAAACGAGGTCGTAAGAATGATCAATCAATGAAATAATTAAATCATCTTTTATTTCATCCAGATTTACTGAATTCCAATGCTTTTTGTTAAAATGCCAGGCATCTGTAATGCCATTGTGTTCTTCTCGTAATTGAATGGCATAGACCGGATCGCACTTTAGTACAATACATGGAGGATTCCATTCAAGCGGTATCACCGCAAACATTTTAGAGACCACTTTAAAAACAAGTGTTTCTTCATCAAACGGAAAGCTCTCATTGGATGCTGCTTTTGAGAGACAATATTTTCTGGCATCTTCTACGTTCATGAATCGAAATTTGTTCAAACTTAAACATTATCTCCCATAACAACAATTTTTCATTTGCCATATAAAAACAAATTGATTTGTGTATGATGTAAATTAGTTTCAAATTTAATTTGATTCTGACAATATGAAAGCATTGTGTAAAATTGAACTGATTTAGTGATAAAATGTCATTTTGAGATGTCTTAAGGGGGGTATTGTTGACAAAAAATGGCAAAAAGTGAAAATATATGGTGAAAAAATGGGGGTAAAATGTTTTAAAAATGCGAATAAAAATTTTGAGGCTATAAAAAATCAAATTATATTTGCGCCAATTGTAAGGGGAGATACAAACTAAAATATATCAAAATGTCAAAAATTAAAATGAAGTACGGTTGGGCTATGCTCCTGGTGAGTATTTTGAGCATCGCACCGGCCATGGCACAGGAAGTTGAAATTGATACAGGCGCAACGGCATGGATGCTAACATCCACAGCGTTGGTGCTATTAATGATTCCCGGACTGGCCATGTTTTACGGTGGTTTGGTGCAATCAAAAAATGTGCTGGGTACAATGATGCATTCATTCGCAGCCATGGGGGTGATGAGTATTTTGTGGATTACAATCGGGTATGCCATGAGCTTTGGTCCTAATATCCTGGGCGGATGGTTTGGTTGGAATCCTGATTATTTTTTCCTGAAGGGAATTGATACAAGTATAATGGAGGGCGGTGTTCCCGAGTATGTTTTTTCAATGTTTCAGGGAAAATTTGCAATGATCACACCGGCCCTGATTGCAGGAGCTTTTGCCGAAAGGGTGAAGTTTAAAAATTACATCATCTTTATAATCGTGTGGGGTGTATTCGTATATAATCCTTTGTGTCACTGGGTTTGGGCAGAGGATGGATTCCTGTTTAACATGGGTGCTGATGGTGCCATTGATTTTGCAGGAGGAACCGTAGTACACATTTCTGCCGGTATCAGTGGGCTAGTTGCTGCCATCTATCTGGGCGCCCGTCGTGGTTTTCCGATGGCTTCGGTGCGACCCAACAACCTTGTTATGACCCTTATGGGAGCAGGTTTGCTTTGGGTTGGTTGGTTCGGATTTAATGCTGGATCAAGTATTGAGTCTGGCTTAAGTACTGCTCAGGCGCTCACAGCAACGCAGGTTGCTGCAGCTTCGGGCGCGGTGGTTTGGATGATCATTGAAATGTATCACAACGGCAAAGCAACAGCTTTGGGATTTGCATCGGGAATTTTAGCAGGACTGGTTGCGGTGACACCTGCAGCTGGAGTTGTTCAACCTACGGGTGCATTGGCACTTGGTGCGCTGGCCTCTGTTATTTGTTACCTTGCCATTATGTTGAAGAATAAGCTGGG
>JBFHER010000365.1:0-3558 GCA_041584055.1 Bacteroidales bacterium | reverse complement strand
TGCTGGATGCAGTCATTATAGCAACACCAGATCATAGTCATGCCATGATCACATTGGATTGCATGAAGGCAGGCAAGCATGTTTACACACAAAAACCCTTGACCAGAACGGTTTATGAGTCACGAATTCTGGCACAAGCTGTAAAGAAATATCCATCCATTGTGACCCAAATGGGGAATCAGGGGGCATCTGCTGAAGGAACGCAGTGGATTTGTGAATCGATATGGAATGGGGATATTGGTGAAATAAAAGAAGTGCAGGCCTGGACAAATCGTCCGATCTGGCCCCAGAATCTGAATGAGCCGGAAGCAGCAGAAGTGCCTGATTATCTGGATTGGCAAAACTGGTTGGGACCAATCCCGGAGATGCCCTATAGTCCGGCCTATCATCCATGGAACTGGCGCGGTTTTTATGCCTCAGGAACAGGGGCTTTTGGGGACATGGCCTGCCATATTTTGGATGTTGTGTTTCGGGCGCTCAAGCTGGAGTATCCCATAAAAGTAGAGGCAAGTTCGGGTAAATGGAACAAGTTCTCTCCCCCGGAGTCGGAAATTGTTAGCTTTGTTTATCCCGCACGAAAAGCACTTGAAAAGATTGCACTGCCTGAGGTCACCATTCAATGGTTTGATGGTGGATTAACACCAACACGACCTGATGCATTAAAAGACCGGGAAAAGCTGGGAGATAATGATGGCGGGGTGTTGTTTCTTGGAAGTAAGGGCACCATCATGTGCGGTTGTTACGCAAATAATCCGCGTATTCTGGGGGATGAATTCCCGGAAGATTATCAACCACCCCGAACAATGAGACGGGTTGAGGGAAGTCACGAACAAGACTGGATTAGAGCTTGCAAGGAAGATCCAAAGCTCCGGATCAAACCCTATTCAAGTTTTGAATTTGCAGGTCCGTTTAACGAAATGGTTGCCATGGGAACAGTGGCCCCGCGGCTGAGCATGTTAAACCGAATACTGTTATGGGATGGCAAAACAATGGCATTTACAAACATTGCCGAGAATGAACGCATGAAAATTCCAACAAAATACACAATACAGAATCAAAATGGATTCCCACGCATTGCCAGCGAAACAGAGCTTGTGAGTGTAAAGGCGTATGCCTCAGAAATGATAAAACCAACCTACCGTAAAGGGTGGGAACTAAAAATCTAATTGAAGGACCAATGAAACGAAAATTCGTTATTCTTAGTATTGCATTATTTGGCATGACAACCCTGGGTGTTTATGCCCAGAAGGACAAAAAGATGGAACCCAAAGAAACGGAGGACTGGAGCAGAAAACCGGAAGTTGTTAAACCGGGAAAAAGAGCAAAAGCACCTTCTGATGCCATCGTTTTGTTTGATGGAAAAAAAAGCGTTGATAACTGGATTAAAGCTGGGTCTGATGGCGAACCGATTGGATGGAAAGTGAAATGCAAGTCTATGCAAGTGGTGTTTAAAGCCGGGGGCATAGAAACAAAACAGCATTTTGGCGATTGTCAACTGCATGTTGAATGGCAAAGCCCTAAAAAGGATGTGAAAGCAGGTAAAAAAGGTCAGGGATGTGGAAACAGTGGCATCTTTTTAATGGATCGCTATGAAGTGCAGGTCCTGAATAACTTTGATAATGAGACCTATTACAATGGCATGGCTGGTAGTATTTACAAACAGCACATTCCGCTGGTCAATCCTGCCATTAAACCGGGTAAATGGCAAAGCTATGACATCTACTTTACTGCACCACGCTTTAACGAAAATAAGTCGTTGAAAACCCCCGCTTATGTAACCGTTGTATTGAATGGTGTTTTGGTGCAAAATCATGTTGAACTCCAAGGTCCCACTGAGTTCATTGGTTACCCAAGCTATAAAGCCCATGGAATGGCGCCTCTGCAATTGCAAAATCACAACAACGAGGTTAAATACAGAAATATCTGGATTCGGGAATTGTAAATAGAAGCAAGCATTAATAAACACTTATTGACCGTCTGTAGAATTCAATTCCAGGGGTGTCAACAAACAAGAACTTACTATTTAATCAATCAATCAATAATTATGAAAAACATATCACGCAGAAATTTTTTGAGATCAACGGGTGCAATTGCAGCCGGAACAATTATCCTGCCCAACTTTATTAGCTGCTCAGCCAATGGAAAGGTAAATTTAGCCATTGTGGGAGTCGGTGGCCGAGGGTCTAATAACTGGACAAGTTTTTTTGGGAAAACAGAAGAGGAACGTCTCACTAGCAACGTTAATATTGTTGCATTTTGTGACGTCAATGATGCTGCGGCAGAGAAGAGCTACAAAGCAATGCCCCATGTGCCCAGATACAAGGATTTCAGAGTGATGCTCGATGAAATGCACAAGGACATTGATGCAGTGGTGGTATCCACAACGGATCACACACATTTCGCAGTGGCCATGGCTGCCATGCAACTTGGAAAACATGTGTTTGTTGAGAAGCCTCTCGCTCACAATATCTGGCAGTTAAGAACATTGGTGAAAGCAGCAGATTACTATAATGTCATTGGGATGATGGGAAACCAGGGGCACGCTACTGACGGCATACGTAATGTGAAGGAATGGGTTGATGCAGGTCTTTTGGGAGAGGTGAAAGAAGTACATGCATGGTTTAATGGCCCGGATTTTAGACAAGGTGGTTATTTTCTAAAACCTAAAAATTATCCTCCTGTACCTCAGCCGGTTCCGGAAGGTCTGGATTGGGAATTGTGGCAGGGTCCTGTAAAGGAACGTGCTTATAGTCCATTTTATCTGCCACGATTCTGGCGTGGGTGGTACGACTATGGAAATGCTGAGTTAGGGGATTGGGCATGCCATACCCTGGATGCGCCATTCTGGTCTCTGAACCTGGGTTCACCACAGTCAGTAGACCCAGTGCAGGCTGTTCGCAATGAACAAATGCCAAATGACTTTGTAACGGATCAGTCGCAGTTGCGTTTCGAATTTGCAGCACGGGGCAATAAAGCACCTGTTACGTTAAACTGGTACGAAGGTGGGCTGGTTCCTGAAAACAAGCCGGAGTGGAAGTTAGAGGAACTGGGAAATAACGGCATGTTAATGGTTGGGGAAAAGTTGTCGGTGATTACCGGAGGACGACCAAATGATGCACGTCTGATCATGCCAAAAGACGAATGGGATGACTTTAAAAATGGGGGGTGGGAGCAAACCATTCCGCGTGTTCCTGAACAAAATCCATACAAAGAGTTTATTTCAGCAATCAGAGGGGATGGCCCAATGGTTGGATCAACCTTTGAATATGGCGCTGGCCTAACCGAAATGGCATTGGTGGGTGTGTTGGCACAACGCTTCAATAAACGCATCGAGTTTGATGCGCCAAACATGAAAGTGACCAATCATCCTGAATTAAACGCCTATGTAAAGGAACCCGTGCGCGATGGATGGTCTTTTGGTGAGGACCTATGGTAAAAATTCGTATTTTTACTCTGATGCATATTTGGAATCAAGTAAATTTATAATAATCAATCGAATAAAACATTAATATTATGAGCAGACCCGTAACATTATTTACCGGACAGTGGGCAGACCTG
>JBFHER010000364.1:0-3571 GCA_041584055.1 Bacteroidales bacterium | reverse complement strand
CGCTCCCAAATGCTGAGGTATGACTTCACTCTGTTCTCATGGGTTTGTATGTCGCCGTCGTCATTCAGCAATGCCTCTTCACCTCCTGTTGCCTTATCGATAAAGATGCCATCGATATTAGGGTCGTTGAGCCGATCAACACACCAATCAGACCACCACTTACGCAACTCCGGATGATCATGGTTGTACCTGTACCAGTTTCGGATCTGATCGTACTCCCTGTTTCCATTTACATCCAGATTAAAGATGCTCCATTCAAGCGTGTCGTATGTGATGTTTGCAGCAGTTCGATCGTGATGGAGGCCTGCATTTTTATAGGTCATCGTTTTAACGTTCGGGTTGTACTTTTTAAGCACTGCACCGGCAGCACTCATTCCCGCTTCTATGTAGTCTTCTCCATAATAATTTCTACCACCCAAACTTATAAGTGGATAGGTATTTGCCATGGTATCTGCATACCATTCGGGCAAGGTCTCATTATGATGTACACCTGCTGTCATTGGCATTGTCTCCCATGAAAATTCAGGATAATCAATGTTTGTCACTGCGGGATACTCGCTACGGTGAAACGGTCCTGTTGGATAATGGGAATAGTCACCAACTTCTGAATCCAGGAAATCGGGCAAGTCAGAGACTTTTATTTTCACAGCAACCCTGTTCACCAATGCCTTCGAATCGGCTGCTGATGTTACATAAAGTGTTTCTTTCAGGGAAAAACCGGTAGCCCAGGCATAGTTTTGGGTAACATGTTCCAAATTTTCACCTTCGCCTATGATCAGGGTGTGATTATTGCCACCAAAGGGTTCAGCCAAATGCAAGCCAACAAAACCCAACAGTTCGGCACCCGGTATGGAGGAATACAGGTTTTCCACGCTGAACCGAAGCGTTTGTCCCGCATCCAGATCGCTGTCCTCACCTACCCCCCAACCTTCACTGCTGCCTTCAACGGCATCGGCACTGCCCACGCCGGTCATGGCCGCACTGCCTTTTTCGCTATCAAAAGTAAAGGAAGAGCCTGAAAAACCCTTCACACGTAAATCGAAGGAAATCGAATCATTTTTACCATCACCGTTAAAATCGGAGCCTGTCCAGGATGCAGAATAAACTTTCTCATAACTATCGGAGCTTAAAACATACTTCATATCCGGTGATGAGAGGTCCCGGATGCGTCGACCCGTGTTTATTTGAAGATCTAGCGCATCACTTCCGCTTCCGCCCGTGGCGATAAACCACAAGGTATTTGACCTGTCTGCCACATCATCCAGCACGGTCAGGTTCAGACTGTTCTCATCCATTGTAACAATGCCGCCTCCCAAGCCAGTAATGGTGACATTTGCAGTATCAAACGCACCACTCACGGAGCCAAAGCGGATCAATTCAAGCTCATTTCCGCCCACCGTGTACCCGGTGAGATCAATCTCCAGTTTGGCACCCTCCTCAATGGATAAATGGTCCGTAACCACGATGCTACTAGCAGGTCTGAGGTCAAAATCAAAACGCAGGGTTGCCGTTGAAGCCACCGTCAGATCATGAACTGAAATGCCAGGTCTGTTTCCTGCAATTTCAATCATTCCTTTTCCAACATAGACCTCGCCACCAACCATCAGGTTTCCGGATCTCAGAATTAACCCGGATTCGGAAGTCGCACCCGGGGCATTCCCAATAAGGACATTTCCGGATACAGCAAGATCTGCAGATGACACAAGTTCTACATGTCCCCCGGCCCTACCGTCTTCTGCGCCAAGCAAAATACCGCCACACTGTAATTTCCCGTTACAGACCTGAAGTGAGGCATCGTCCAGAACCTTCAGAAAGCAGGGGTTCGAAGTCTCCACAACCGTAGCAACCACAGGATTAACATCAAATCCACTTAACACCACCGTATCGCCGGGTGCTGATCCGGGTACAAGGCCAGTTGACCAGTTGACAGGCATATTCCAATTGCTGTTTCTATTGCCATTCCATTCCACATGCTGTGCCATAACACAGTGGGCTTGCGCAGCAATGAGTAACAAAACAGATAACCCAAAAATAAGCCTAAAGCTAAAAGAACGTGTTAAAGCCCTCCGCTTCATTAAACAAAATTTTGTTGTTGAGACATTCATTTTTTTCATATTAAGATAGCCATGTACACCTGTTATATTTTACCAACAATGCCTTAAAATTATAAATCTTTATATTTAAAAATATGTTTTAATACTGATATGCTTATCTATCAACCAAAGATTCCTTTACCTTAAGTTTTAACTGCTATTTCGTGAAATATAATCCTGTTCTTCAATCTTCAAACAGCTAACCGTTGGTCCTATCATTTTACTTATTTATTTTTTTACAATTTTCCGATAAACAGTTCCTTTCTTATTGGTCAAACACACAATGTAGATACCGGTATTTAATGCGCTAACATCCACTGTACTTTCTCCACCCTGGATTGATTTCATGCATACCTGAGCTCCAATGCTGTTTAATATATAAAGCTGTGCTTCTTCGTTTGAAGGCAGTTGAATAATCAGTTCATCGTTCACCGGGTTTGGAAATAAACGCAAACCCAAATCTAAGATTCCTGCGATGCTGGTTTCCAGTTTATCTGCCGAAGGTTCAAACCAATTGATATTAAAGCCGCCAGCTTTGCACACAAAAACAACATCACGAATTCCTGTGGTTGGTTTAATTCCAACACTTGCTGTTTTCCATGTTTGCCATGCACCAGTAAGTGGGACTTCTATGGTACCCAACAGGGTTCCTGAAGCACTTCCCAATCGGATTTCAATGCTTGTACCTGCTGTGGGTGCTGCGATGCGGGCATCGAAACTATTCACCCCATCTAATTTAATGTCCTTGAATAAAAACCACTGTCCGTCGGTGATCCAGGCTGCATTTAAGCCACCACCAACATCCTGACAATTCTCTGTTTTGAGTTTACTACTGGCATCGCAATCTTCCACCTCGAGTCGGACAAAGGGATCGATATTTAATATTTGAATTGTATATGTTTTCTTCATTTTCCCATCTTCAGCCGTTACGATGACTTTGTATCCCGGCAAAAGGTCAGTGGCAACGGTTCTTCCATTGGACGTGTAAACTTCAAAGGTTCCATTTTCTGATGCCGCTAATTTGCCTTTGAAATTCGCCAGTGTTTCATTATCCGGCAATCCTTTTATTACGCCTGAAGATTGCGAGATCGTGTAGGCATTCGATGTGATTTCCGCAATTGCACTCGGAGGTACTTCCGCCGAGGGTTGAAACCAGTTGATATTAAAACCGCCTTCTTTACATACAAATACCACATCGTATATTCCCGTGATGGGCCCAATGCCAACACTTGCGGTTTCCCATGTTTGATTTCCTCCGGTAAGCGGTACTAATATCGTCCCCAGCAAGGTTCCGGTGTTACTTCCTAAGCGCACCTCAATGCTTGTTCCTTCACTCAATGTGGCTACCCTGGCGTCAAAACTATTTACATCATCCAGTTTAACATCTTTGAACATAAACCAATGTCCGTTTTTTATCCATCCCGCATTTAGACCACCTCCAACATCCTGACAATTCTCTGTTCTGAGGCTATTGGTAT
>JBFHER010000363.1:0-3579 GCA_041584055.1 Bacteroidales bacterium | reverse complement strand
GAAAAAATCCCAATTATTGTGATGAAGCGTTCACCATCGTTGAATGCAGTGCATCCTTGCGGGCTTAGAAAAGGGAACTCATGCCAATAAGAACACGAATCTTAAATATAAATTAGAATGATACACAAAATCAACACACTTGGGGGGTATATTCATGAGTATCAAAAAAGTGTCACAAACCCACAGGCTTTCTGGAGTCATATTGCGGAGGGATTTTTCTGGCGCAAAAAATGGGATAAAGTTCTGGACTGGAACTTCACTGAGCCTTCCGTTAAATGGTTTGTCAATGGCAAGTTAAATATCACTGAAAATATTTTTGAACGGAATCTGTTTGAACGAAAGGACCAGGCGGCAATCATCTGGGAACCAAACGACCCTGAAGAACAAAATCGTGTCATTACTTATGAAGAGTTGTATGATGAGGTTAGGATCTTTGCCAATGCACTTCAGAAATTAGGGATAGGCAAGGGAGATCGTGTTGCATTTTATATGCCAATGATACCTGAACTGACGATTGCAATACTGGCATGTGTACGGATAGGGGCCATTCATTCTGTTGTTTTTGCAGGATTTTCAGCAACATCCCTGGCAGATCGGATCAATGATGCAGAGGCAAAACTTATCATTACATCAGATGGTGGTTATCGGGGAAAGAAAACGATTCCTATAAAAGAGATCGTTGATGAAGCTTTGGCATCATGTCCTACTGTGAAAAACGCCATCGTAGTAAATAGAACAGGTGAAAAGGTGAACATGTTTGAGGGGCGTGATCTCTGGTGGGATGACATTACGGCGTGGATTTCAAAAGAGAACCAGGCAGAAGTTATGGATGCTGAGGACACACTTTTCATCCTTTATACATCCGGGTCAACAGGTAAACCCAAAGGAATTGTGCATACCATCGGAGGCTATATGGTATATGCTGCCTATACCTTTAAAAATGTGTTTCAGTACAGTGATGGAGATATTTTCTTTTGCTCTGCTGATATTGGATGGATCACAGGTCATTCATACATCATCTATGGCCCGCTCTTAAACGGCGCAACCACACTTATGTTTGAAGGTGTTCCAAACCATCCCGATGCGGGTCGTTATTGGGATATTGTTAAAAAATATAAGGTGAATCAGTTTTACACCGCACCAACGGCCATTCGCTCCCTGATGGCCATGGGACAGGAACACGTTGAAAACAGGGAGTTAAGTTCTCTGAAAGTATTGGGCACGGTTGGAGAACCCATCAACGAGGAGGCCTGGCACTGGTACCACGATCATGTGGGCAATAATAAATGTCCGATCGTTGACACCTGGTGGCAGACCGAAACAGGCGGCATCGCCATTAGTCCACTTGCCGGCATTATCCCAACAAAACCCGCCTATGCCACACTCCCTCTCCCCGGGATCCAGCCTGTGATTGTTGATGGTGAAGGAAAAGAACTTCCTGAACGCAGCATAGAAGGCAACTTGTGCATTCGCTTTCCCTGGCCGGGAATGTCAAGAACCATTTGGGGTGATCATGAACGTTTCAGACAAACCTACTTCTCTACATTTAAAAATCTTTATTTTACTGGTGATGGCGTGAAGCGTGATGAGGATGGATACTACCGGATACTTGGCCGTGTAGACGATGTGATCAATGTTTCAGGACATCGCCTGGGAACCGCTGAAGTTGAAAATGCGATTAATGAGCACCCACTTGTCAATGAATCGGCTGTGGTAGGATATCCGCACCCCATAAAAGGACAGGGGATTTGTGCCTTCGTGGTTTGCGGAGAGCTATCTGAAGGAGGAGAAGCAGGCATAAAAAGCAGCATTCTCAAAGGTGTAAGTAAAATTATCGGTCCCATTGCAAAACCCGACAAAATAGTGCTTGTAGAAGGACTGCCAAAAACACGCTCTGGGAAAATAATGCGACGGATTCTGCGGAAAATTGCTGAAGGTGACACCTCAAATTTAGGCGACATTTCAACATTATTAGACACTTCAATTGTTGAAAAAATAAAAAAAGCGGCAGAAGTGGTTTCATCGTAACGTATTTGTTATTTTGAATCTGTAAATTTGTTTCTCACCATCATTTTGTTGCGATGAAAAATGAATTAAATATAGCCATGCTTCAAATGGATTTGGCCTGGGAAGATAAAGCCTCAAACCTCACAAAGGCCGAATCTTTTTTTGATCAACTGCCGGCAGATACTGATTTATGGATCCTGCCTGAAATGTTTTCATCCGGTTTCACCAACAGCGTTAAAACCATGGGTGAAGAAATGGACGGCAGTACAATACAACAATTAAAAACATGGGCCGCTCAAAAAGACATTGCCATTTGTTGTTCGTTGATAATCAGAGAAAACAATCAGTATTACAACCGCTTTGTCTTTGTTTATCCGAATGGAAACGTTGTGCATTACGATAAAGCCCATTTATTTCCTTTTGGTGAAGAAGATCAAAACTATGTATCCGGATCTGAAAAGATACTCATAAATTACAAAGGCTGGCAGATATTTCCACAGGTTTGCTATGACCTGCGCTTTCCGGTTTGGTCTCGCAACACGATGAATTATGATGTTTGCATTTATGTTGCAAGCTGGCCGGCGCCGCGGGATCATGTCTGGAGAACTTTATTAATGGCACGTGCCATCGAAAACATGTGTTATACAATTGGTGTTAACCGTGTAGGACATGATGGCAACAACATTGATTACAATGGACAAAGCCTTGCCTGCGATGCAAAAGGACAAATCCTCAATGACTTATCTGATAAAGAGTGTCAGATATCCGTAAGCATAGATTTAAAAAAACTTCATAATTTCAGAAGAACTTTTCCTGTTCTGAACGATCAGGACACATTTGAAATAATAAAAAAATGAAACTACTTTATTACGACTGCTTTGCTGGAATCAGTGGTGACATGAACCTGGGTGCCATGATTGATCTCGGGGTGGATGCAGATCATCTTAAAAGCGAACTTAAAAAGTTAAATATCGACGAAGAATTCCACCTGCATATTTCTAAGGAAATAAAAATGGGAATCAGTGGCACAAAGGTAACGGTGCATTTGCACCATTCACACGAATCCTCCGCCCATGTGTCGCAGGAAGATTTAACGGAAGCGCATCATCACCACCATCATCATGCGCATCATCATCACGCGCATCGCAATGTCTCCGACATCAACAAAATAATTGACGGTTCCGATTTATCTGCAATGGTAAAGGAAACAGCCAGGGCCATCTTCATGCATGTTGCTCTGGCAGAAGCAAAAGTCCATTCTAAAACGCTGGATCAAATTCATTTTCATGAGGTGGGAGCCACCGATTCCATTGTTGACATTGTGGGGGCGGCCATTTGTTTTCACGCGTTGGGAATTGACAAAGTACTTTCACGCCCGGTAGAATTGGGCGGTGGATTTGTTAAATGTGCCCATGGCACCATGCCAGTTCCGGCACCTGCCACGGCTGAAATTCTCAGGGATATTCCCAGTACTTTAGGGGCAGTAACCACTGAAGCAACGACACCAACAGGTGCCGCAATATTAAAAAATCTGGTCAACGAATTTACAAAACAAACCGCATTCACCATTTT
>JBFHER010000362.1:0-3607 GCA_041584055.1 Bacteroidales bacterium | reverse complement strand
CACAAATCGGGGAAGATGACGCTCCTGATCTTGATCCCTACTATCTTGATGAACCTGGAACAGCCCTGGATATGGCGCATCAGGCACTTAAAAAGCAGGCGGAACTCACGCTTTCTCTGGCAAATAATGCGTTTGATGTAAGTGTTGGTGGAGATGAAAACGCATTGACTAATTTACGACGGAAAGATCAGTCTGTGGATAAGATTCACACAATGATTTTAGGTTTTTTAGGTCGGCTACAGCTCAAATCTCTCAATGAAAAGCAGGCGAAAGCGTTGTCTAAATATGTAGAGCTGAGTAACCTGATTGAAACGGTGGCAGATCTGTTTACAACCCACATGGTGGAAGCTGCTGATCACAGGATCGAGATGGAGTTTAAAGTGAGTGAAAAAACAAAAGAACAGCTGGCGGATTTGTATCATTTGGCCATTCAGGCACTCACTAACAGTATCAATGCAAACATTAATTCAGACGCTGTATTGCAGCAGGCAGTTCTGGATAGCAAAGATCCATTTAAGAAAAGGTGCAAGGAGGTGCAGTCAGTCTTGTTGGGGAGGTTGAGCGATTCCGCAGAAAATCATATCCCACTTATTCGTTTTGAGACCGAACTGATAGAAATTGCAAGAAGATTGCACGTTCTGGCCCGAAGAATTGCAAGAAATTAGTAAATTCGTAAGTGTTGAAGATTTTAAGTAATAAACAAAAGGAAGATGCGCAAAATCTCAAACCTTGATTCCACAGTCTGGATTCATGTGTCCTGGCTCTTAAATCTTATCTTTTAAATCATATAAAATGAAAAAAGCAGCAATAATATTAGCAGGATGCGGCGTTTACGATGGCGCCGAAATTCATGAAGCCACAGCAACAATGTTGGCTTTGGCAAAAGCAGGGATTTCATATTATATCTTTGCTCCGGATAAGCCGCAGGCACATGTTGTGAATCATCTGACGGGTGAAGAAATGGATGAGACAAGAAATGTTCTGGTAGAGGCGGCACGCATCGCCAGAGGAAATATTTCACCGCTGTCAGGCATAAAAGTGAAAGATTTTGACGCACTTATTCTGCCGGGCGGTTTTGGTGCGGCAAAAAATCTGAGCACCTTCGCCTTCGAAGGAGAACAAATGTCGGTGGATAAGGAAGTAGAAAATGTTATCAGGGCATTTTTCAAAGAGGGAAAAGTGATTGCAGCCCTGTGCATTGCCCCCGTAATTCTGGCAAAGGTGCTGAAACATGTTGAACTTACCATTGGGGAGGATCCGGGAACTGCTGCTGCAATCGAATCCTTTGGCGCATCACATACTAAAACCAGCTTTACGGATGTTGTGGTCGATAAGAAAAATAAAATTGTCACAGGGCCATGTTACATGCTCGACAGTACCATAGACAAGGTGTTTGTTAATGCTGAGAATGTGGTAAAAGCAATGCTCGAACTCTCTTAAATGGGGAATTCATACTTTCAGTTTAAAGAATTTCGCATCGATCAGGAGCGTGCGGCCATGAAGGTAGGTGTGGACAGTGTGATCCTTGGTGCATGGGTGCGTCACGAAAATCCAAAATCAATTCTTGATATCGGTGCAGGGACGGGCTTGTTGTCTCTGATGATGGCACAGCGTTTTCCTGAAAGTCAGATCGTTGCTGTGGAGCTTGATGCGGATGCAATTCTGGATGCCCGGGGTAATTTTCAACGCTCGAAGTTTGCAAGTCGCCTCGATTTAATTCATGCATCCATTCAGGACTTTACAATGCTTAGCGATCGACGATTTGAGCTGATTATTTCAAATCCTCCTTATTTCGACAATGGGAACCGTTCAGAATTAATGGCGCGTTCAAAGGCACGCCATCAGGATGCCCTTAGCCTCGAAGAGTTGTTTGACTGTGTTGCAACATTGCTTGCTGAAAATGGCTCGTTTTCATTGATCCTTCCTTTTGAGCTTAAAGATGTAGCCGTGAACCTTGGTTGTACCAGACAATTGTTTTTAAATGCTGCATTAACCATCTTTCCCACACCCGAGAAAGGAGCAAATCGTGTTGTGCTACAATTTGGGCATAGGGATCAAGTGCCATATCATGAGGCGTTAATTGTGCGAGATAAGGGGCCTTATACAGAGGCTTACAAATCTTTGACAAAAGCTTTTTACCTTTGATTTGATTTCAATGACGAATTTTTTATGGCAGGTTTTCTTTTACGAAACATGACAGTACTTCCGTCAAAACTGAATAAATTAAAGTGGACGTGTTGAATCTCATTTTGCTTTTGTATCTTAGATGAATGATCGGAAAACGAGTCCGCAACGTTTTTCATCCTGAGAGATTTCAGGGGTGGGGAAAAGCCACACGTTATTTTGAGGGATGGTACTTCAAAGTTGTAAGTGCATCCAAAGATTTGGTTTATGCGTTTATTCCGGGATTGTCA
Source organism: Bacteroidales bacterium (assembly GCA_041584055.1). Taxonomy (GTDB): domain Bacteria; phylum Bacteroidota; class Bacteroidia; order Bacteroidales; family UBA5342; genus JBFHER01. Next base: position 1,193 of record JBFHER010000362.1, on the reverse strand, counting down.
TTTGATGTGCAGGGGAATGGGCACGCTTTTGTACAGGTGTTTGACGGAGTGCAAAAACAATCTGTCTACCACCGTTTTCCTATAGCCGATTTTTCAAGTGCTCAAAATGCATTTGACATTACATTGGGCAGAAGTCACTTTTCTTCACAGCATATAAGTCTTGACTTGCCTGATGTAAAAGGGGAGATCCGGTTTAAATCCATCACACCCTGGCCAGATAAATGGTATGCTCCGGGCATTATGGGGCCCTACAGTTTTGTTCCGTTTATGGAATGCAAACACGGCATTGTAAGTTTGGATCATGATTTGGAGGGACAATTGTCGGTTGGGAATTCTTTGTTCGATTTTGGGGGTGGAAAAGGTTACATCGAGAAAGATTGGGGGCGTTCATTCCCCGATGCTTATATCTGGATGCAAACAAATCATTTCAAAGTCCCGGGAACTTCTTTGAAACTCTCCGTTGCAAAAATTCCTTGGCTTGGATCCTGGTTTGTTGGTTTTATTGGTGGTTTATGGTTTGATGGCACATTGTATCAGTTTACAAGCTACAATGGTTCACGGATAAAAAGATGTTGCATTACGGATACAGATGTTAATATCTGTCTGGAGAATCGTAAATTTAAGCTGATGATATATTCACTGCGCGACGATGCGACACCACTTCCAGCACCAAAATTAGGAGATATGTCTGAACACATCAAAGAAAGCTTGTCGGCTTCTGTGAAAGTAGAGCTCCTTGAGAAAAAAGGTAATCAAGTCATTTTTTCAGATCTGGGACATGTGGCGGGATTCGAAGTTGCAGGAAACATTGGAGACCTTCAACGAACAATTTAAAACAATTCTGTTTTCAACAGGTGGGCGTTTTGTTAGCTTATTTGTAGAATTAAATTATCAATCCGGCACGGAAGTATTCAAAGGAAGCATCATGCACGTCCATTCCTGCTACAGGATGGAGGAGTGAAAAAATAAGTGATAAATGATATGCTTTTCCACGCTAGTTTGTTTCTTTGCATTAAATTTAAAACTGCTTGTTATGCAACGCGTGAATGGTTCTCGCCTGGTGGATTTATTGCTTGTCCTTTTTATGCTTACAGCGTGTTCAAATCATCGGAATTCCCAGGAAAAACCAAATGTGATTTTCATCCTCACAGATGATCTGGGTGCATGGGCTTGCGGCTTCAATAATCCGGATT
>JBFHER010000361.1:0-3609 GCA_041584055.1 Bacteroidales bacterium | reverse complement strand
TACGTTCTTCGGTGAGGTGAATCTTAAAAAAGCTGATGCTTTTTCCCGGTAAGTCGAATGTATATTGATTGGGAGCAATAGCAGTGAGAGTGCTGGCTTCTCCTTTGATGCTTGTGCTGGTATTGTAAATATATTGGTAAAGAACCCCGCCAATGTAAGTGTTCGATATGTTTAAAGGGATTGAAGTGTAATTGTCTTCATTATTGTTTATCACCCACAGGGCGATTTCTTTTTCACTGGCAAAGGCCATGGTTTTTATGCCGCTCATTCCAGAAACGGTTGGTGGCACATATGAACGTTGATAGGTGTTGTTGCCAAATTGTTTCATAATATAATAAGAACGCATTCTTTTGCCTTTGCTGCCGTTGGTGAAATAGATGGTGCGTGTTTCAGAACTTACACCTCTTGAGAAAATCTCAAAGATCAGTTCGCCCTCCAGTCCCGCACTGTACATGTCGGCTTTCTCACTGTAAGCACCCAATAAAGATTCCAATGTTTCCGGTTCAGCGCCGTAGGTGCGGCCGCCCGGTCCACTGCCGGATTCATCATTCCAAGCTGACCGGTTTAATGCGTGGCAGGCATCAACAAAGTCATCCCACAAATGTGTCTGGTTGTTTAAGTTGTGACTGGAAAAAGCATAATATCTGTCTGTATAGCCTTTGGAACCCACTGAGTTAACAAAAGAAACTCCCTGAGATAAACCCCATGAGGCCGGATCCACATAGAAGGGACGGGGAACAGAACGTGTGTCACATTCCGCATTGAGCAAGTCGATCACCTGCTTGCATCTTTCTACGGTTAAAACACTCCACTCCTTTGCCATGGCGATGTAACTGATTCCGACCCCATTGTTATGCATCAGCTGAAGATAATCAGCTAAAAAGAGTGCGTATTTTTCAACATTGAACCAGGTTGTAGGAGCGTAATCACAAATCCAGTCAGGGAGGTTGTTCTGTTTGTTGTAACCATTGTAATCACTTTTCATGGTTGCATAAAATTTGACAGCAGGGTTCGCCTTTTGAATCATCTTCATACTGGCAATTGTATTTGTGTAAAACGAAAAGTTTTTAACCCCTTCCTCAAGTTCCTGTTTTTTATCATAAGCAACTCTGCAGGTGCCGAATTCAATGTCTTTAAAACACCAATCTGCGATCTCCTGAGCATTGGAAGCACTTTGAAGAAACGAAGAGCTTCGTTCCATATCTGCTCCCATCAAATTAATAACTTGCTTTTTATTGCTGTAATTCAACGTGATAGACTGACCCAAAACAGCTTGTGAAAGTAAAAAGCAAATCGAAAAAAATGAGATAATTTTTATTCTGTTCATTGTCTTTTTATGTATGTTCCAAAAATATCATTTTAGATGAAACAATGCTTGTTGATAAAGTGCATTTGCTGCATCAAATCTTACGTTTATGCATGTTGATTGGTTTGTTCTGTTTTTGCCTACTGGGCATAAAATGAGAAGGTTAATGTTTGGGCGTGGGTGATTCGTCACACAAATTGAATGATTCCTTAAAGTTATGGTGCTAATCTCCCCCGTTTAATGCCATTATTTTTGATTTTCTTTTCATATTGAAATGGTTTTAAAAAAAACTGAATTAATTATTATAACTTTTGAAGTTATTGAAAAAGAAAAGCCCTTTTTATCTCCCTATTTTTGAATGTTAGAATGAAGTGCGTGGGCTTTGGCTGAACAAACTTGTAAAACATTAAATTTCATATGCGAAAAGGAATACAGATAATAGCAATATTGATATTGATTCAGGTCCAAGTTTTGGGCCAGGATTGCGGAGAAATCTTTAATGATCAGTTTTCCCTTAGTGGATCGTTGCCGAACGAATGGATCGAATATAATACTTCGGGGCGTGTTACGGTTAGCGATGGGCGCATGGTGTTTAATTATAACGCATCAATGCCTTCAGCTTACCGCCAGTTTACAGGTGTCAGTGGCCAGTTCTACTATTCTTTTGACATAGAAAGCTCGCGAAACTGGAATGATGCAAGAATGAGACTGACTTCATCTTCCGGTGATTTGCTGGCTGCGTTGATTTTTGGCAATAGTGGCAGCAAAAACATCATGTATGCAACAGGTTTGGATGCAAGTAATAATCCCAAAGCTTATGTGGGATTGTTGGATGGGAGCTTCAGTACCAAAACCATTTATCAGATATTGATGATCGTGAATACGGTACAGCAAACCATTGATTTTTATATGGATGGTGAGTTAAAAGCCAGCGGAATTGCCTTCCTCCAGGCGGCAACAGATTTTGCAAAAATCGATATTCAACAGATAAGCCTGTACGGGGGAAGTGGATTTTTTTATGTGGATAACGTTAAAGTCCTTAAAGATGATGTCTTCCGGGAGAAATTGGATATTGCAATAGGTGATGCCCGCTCTCAATTGAATGAGGTAACGGTGGGAACAGCTGCCGGGGAATACACTCAGAGTTCGGTGGATCAGTTGCAGGCAGTTATTAATACAGTAAGCACCGTTCTGGAAAATTGCAGTGCAAGCCAGGCTGATGTTGATTATGCAGTCAGCGTATTGAATGAACAAGTGCTTGTATTTCAGGAATCCCGCATCTGGGATATTGCAGAAATTACGGTCAATGTAGATCCAACGAAGGTGCTTTGTGATAAGAACCCAATCTGGTTTGGCGGAAACAATACATACAATGAAAGTGGGCAAGGCTTGTGGGATGCAAGCAACAAAAGATGCCATTACAATGTGATTGATCTGGCCAACTATACAGGCGCAAGTGCCTATCGTTTTCCTGGAGGAACAATGGCTAACCTCTATCGTTGGAAACGTGCCATCGGTCCGGTGAATGAAAGAATTGATAACCTTAACAGTCATGGGGCTGCCGGTCCCCTGAGCAACGAGTTTGGTCCGGATGAGTTTGGACAGATGCTTGAAAACACATTCATAAAGCATGGTGTGATTGTTGTGGCTTTTAACTGGGATACGCCTCAGGATGCTGCAGATTATGTGGAGTATATGAATGCTGAAGTTGGCGCAAATCCAAACGGTGGAACTGATTGGGCGCAGGTCAGAGCAGATAACGGTCACCCGGAACCTTATGGCGTTAATTATTGGGAGATTGGAAATGAACTAAGCGGCAACTGGGAATTAAGTATCACCAATTATCCTGCTAGTGGCGATGCCAACAGGGGAGGAGATAACATTCTTCATGGTTTGGTTGATATTTACGTGAATGGCGGCTATCGCACCTTTACAAATCAACGTGCCGCAAAACAAACATCGTGGGAACAGGCCACATGCGTGGTGAATGGAACGCCTGACCAGCAGTTTTATGCGAAATTTGCCCCGGTAGATCTCAATGCCGAATTTAAGCTAACAATAAATAATGTTGTCTGGTCAAGGGTTGCTGATTTCACCGCTTCTGGTGCGTCAGACTTGCATTACACCGTTGATGCAGAAACGGGTCTGATAACATTTGGAAATGGAATAAACGGGACTATGCCTTCAGGTGGCTACAATGTGATGCTGGATTATCGTTCAGGGAAACATGCCGGATTCCCGGATTACTATGCGGCCATGAAGGCCGTGGATCCATCCATTGAAGTTATCAGCTGTTGGGAAGG
>JBFHER010000360.1:0-3628 GCA_041584055.1 Bacteroidales bacterium | reverse complement strand
TCGCACAGGCATGAACTTTATAATAAATCGTAAAGTATTAATCTCCATGCTGTTCCTGGCAATTACAATGCTGGGGTACATCTCTTATCAGGAGTTGCAGGTGGAGCTGATTCCCAATGCGGAATTGCCTGTGAATTACGTCCAGATTTCAACGCGGCAAGATGTGACTCCGGATTATATGGAGCAAAAAGGTGTTTTGCCGGTTGAAGGTGCCATAGGGAGTCTCGAGGGGATAGAAAGCATCGAATCAACTGCAGGGAAACGGCAGGGCATGGTAACCATTACCTATCAGAACAATGTGGATGCAAAGCTGGCTTATCTGAAGCTGGAAGAAAAAATAAATGGCATCCGGGGTGCGATGCCGGATGGCTTTACCCTGCGCGTTGTTCGTGTCAATACACAGCAAAAAGTGAACGTGCTCATGAACCTGCAGGTACGTGGAGGTGGGGGTGTCGATCGTGTGCGTGATTTTGTGGATCAGAAAATCACATCAGAACTAGAAAATGTTGATGGTGTTGCATCCGTAAATGTGTATGGTGGGCAGCAGAAGTCGGTTGAAATTATCTTGAATGAGCAGGCATGTGAAGCTCAGAATATTACACCTTCCCGCATCAAAAATGCCCTGGCTGCAAATATGCAGAGTCGTGAGTTTGCAGGGCAGGTAGAACAGGAGGGAAAGCGCTTTTTTGTATATGTTTCAGGTGAATACAATCATGTTTCTGAGATAGAGGACCTGATGGTGGGTCGTAACAATATCCGGATCAAAGACATCGCTGACGTTTTTTATGGCAAGAAAGATGAAACATCTTATAGTCGTGTAAATGGCAAAAGTGCTGTGTCGGTGATGGTGATAAACGATGCACAGGCAAATATTATTGACCTGAGCCATGATGTGCGGGATCATATTGATAAGCTTAATGAAAAATTTAAGGCTTACGATATTGAGATTGTGGTGCAGGAAGACATGGCCGAGATCATGGAGAAAAACATCGATCAGATCATCGATCTTGCTTTAACAGGAGGTTTGTTGGCCATTTTTATTCTTTGGATCTTCCTGAGAAATATTAGTCTGGTGATGATTGTGGCGCTTGCCATGCCTATTTCTGTATATTCTGCATTTAACTTCTTCCTGGGATATGATCTCACAATCAACAGTCTCACTTTGGTGGGGATTGCCCTGGCGGTGGGAATGCTACTTGATAACAGTGTTGTTGTTCTTGAGAATATATATCGCTTGCGGGGACAGGGGAAATCACCCGAGGAGTCGGCGGTGCAGGGAACCAGAGAAGTCTGGCGATCCGTTATCGCTGCAACCCTTACAACAGTGACAGTCTTTTTGCCATTTATCTTTTCGGATAACTTCTATGTGAAACTGTTGGGTAAGCACATTGGTGTTTCCATCATTTCAACCCTGACGATTTCACTTGTGGTGGCACTTTTATTGATACCAATGGCCGTAAATGCCATCATGCAACACAATAAGAAAACCAAAGTGGACAGCTTTAAAAAGTTGTCAATGGACAACCGTGGGGTTCGAATCTATTTACTATTATTGAAAACGGCTTTGAGAAATCCTGCCGGGACAGTTATCCTTGTTTTAGGTATCTTCTTTGTTTCTGTTTTTGCTTCCCTTTCAGTAAGTACAAATAATACACAGGAAGTTGAAACAACGCAGATTAAAGTTTACGTAACCATGCCAACAGGTTCAACCCTGGATGCAACGGACCAGATTGTTCAAACCCTGGAAACAAGAATTGAAGATGTTGCAGAAAAGGAAGATGTGATCGTAAATGTGGAAGAGGAAGAAGCCGTTGTTACCATCTTGCTAAAAGAGGATTTTGAGAAGATAGCCAAGCGCTCACTGGCTGATATTCGCTATGATATTGAAAAGAAAATGGGCGAGGTTCCGCCGGCCGAAATAAGTACGACCATGCCAACAAACTCCACCAGTTATGGTGGTGGTGGCGGTCGTGGTGGAGGCAGTCGGGGAGGCGGAAATGCCGGATTTCAGAAAATGATGGGCATTGGAGAAGAAGAAGACTACCTGGTGCTTAAAGGGGCCGATTTTGACTTAATGGTGGATGTGGCTGAGGACTTGCAGTATTATCTGGATGAACTGGATAATATTCGACGCACGAGTGTTTCGGTCAGAGAAAATCAACCGGAAGTTCATCTTGATTTTGATCGGCGTTTAATGACAGATTACAATATCACGTTGAATGAAGTGTCTTCTGAGTTGGGTTCATTTGCAAGAGAGGTCTCCAGCGGGGTGAATTTTAAAACGGATCAGGAAGAATATGAAATTATGATTCGCTATGATTCGGACACCGCGGATGCAAAAAGTGATCAGAAGTCATTTGACGAATTAAAAGAACTTGAAATAAATGATCAGGATGAGCTTGCAACCCATGAACTGGAGAGCTTTTCTGATGTTTTTTATGGCAGTGGCTTGCGGGAAATTGAGCGCTACAATCAGGTAAAACAGGTGGAGGTCTCATTTAGCTTTGAATCTGAGGTGTATGATTCGAAAATACTGCTGGAACAAGCGCGGATGGAAGTGGATGAAATCCTTGATATCTACGAAATGCCGGATGGCGTAGCTGTGGAAGTGATCCATGAAGACTCGGAGATGCAGGATTTCTACGATCTGATCATCATCGCATTTATTTTGATCTTTATGATTCTGGCCTCTGTGTTTGAATCGTTTATTACACCATTTGTGCTTCTGTTTTCAATTCCATTGGCGGCCATCGGAGCATTTCTGTTTCTTGTATTTACAGGCAATTCATTGTTTAACGCTAATACACTTACGGGTTTCTTAATCTTGCTGGGTGTGGTGGTGAACAATGGTATTATCCTTATCGATTTTACAAATATTCTGCGTAAAAGGGGCTATGGCATGCATCGTGCCTTAATGATGGCAGGTTTGTCGCGTGTACGGCCTATCCTGATCACAGCGGTTACTACCTGCGTTGCCATGTTGCCTTTGGCCATGGGAAATGCTGAATATGTGAGCCTGATTGGTGTTCCTTTTGCAATTACAGTGATTGGCGGTTTATTGGTTAGCACCATTTTAACACTGGTATTTATTCCAATGCTTTATGCGTCTGTTGAACGTTCTGTTAACTGGATAAAATCACTTGATTGGAGAATTAACGTGGCACAGGCTATCGTGGTGGTTACAGGATTGTTCTTTGTATTTACCAGGGTGGATGGCTTTCTTTATCAGTTTGCTGATATTCTATTGCTTATCATCGGTGTTCCGTCGATCATTTATTTTATAATGAACAGTTTAAGACGCGCCGGAACAAGATTGGTGGGAGATAAGGATGAAATTAAAATAAGCATTCGGAATCTTGTGAAGATATACGGCCGTCAGGGGCGGTTTGCAAGGGAATGGGCATCCGGTCGCAGAATGTCTGCAAAGGCGATGCATGCTACTGATCTGAGAAAAGAAACCCTGTTTTCACTGGTGTGGAAGATCCCATTGATTGGTTATCTTTCGTACCTGACATTTTTCTATACGGAAAGTGACTTTTGGGTTTTCTTTTTCGGTGTGATCACCTATTTGATAATCCTTGCAATTTTAAGAAACATCAACCTTATCTTCTTTAAAGATGTGGTGTGG
>JBFHER010000359.1:0-3650 GCA_041584055.1 Bacteroidales bacterium | reverse complement strand
TTCAGATCGAATTAAGTAAATTTCCACAAAAATTTAATGACTTACATCATTCACACTGCTCAATTATTATCAAAACAACAAGCTCGCCCCCACTTAGTTTGTAAATTTAAGAACATTTTATAATTTCATAACCTGATATACAGAAACCATGTCCGTAAAAATAAAATTAATCGCAATCCTTCTTCTTGTATTTTCTCATAATTTCTTTGCCAAAGAGCACAAGCACATTCTCGTGCTTCACTCCTATTTCCCTGCACAGGGATGGGCATATGAAGCAAACCTTGGACTGAGAACAGCATTTCAGGAAGAATTAAAAATCTACACAACCCTTGACATTCGTTATCTGGATTTAAGGAGTGAGATAAACCCAGACAAGGTAGAGCGTTTGCGCAGGGAACTTTTTGAAAGTTATGGCGATGGCAAGGACATTGATTTAATCATGGCCATTGACGATTATGCCTGGGGTTTTATTAACAACAAAGAACATGTTTTATTTGAAGACATACCGGTTATTTTCTGCAGTGCTAAAAACTACGATGAATCCATTCCTCCAAAACGCTTATTCACAGGACTGAATGAATCATTGAGTTTTGAGGAAAACATACATCTGATCAGGGACATGCTACCAAATACACAGGAAGTCCTCTTTTTGTGTTCGGAGAACCTCCCAACAGGCCGTGGTCACTTAAAAGAAATGGACAAGCTTCCATCGATGATCAACGGTGTAAAAATAAATATATGGCGAGACAGTACGAGTTTTTCTCTAAAAAAGGAATTGGCCAGATTGCCTCATAACTCAGTGATTTTCTATGGTATAACAAACTTCATCGATGATCCTGCACTTGATATGGAAATCAACCTGCACAACTGGCAATTTTTCCAGCAGTATGCCAGCGTTCCCATCTTCACACATAATTACAATCTACTGGAAAAAGGCGTTTTGGGAGGTTACATGATTAAGGCATACGACACCGGATATGAAGCTGCAAAAATGGCCATAGAATTTTTAAATGGAAAGCCCTTGCATCTCATGCCGGTTCGCTTAATGAAATCGAGATACCTTGGTATCAACTACAAAGTGGCCAAGCAGTTTCATATTTCGGAATCTCAGATTCCAAAAAATGCAGACATTATTAATTTTGACTCGTCCTTTTGGGTTAAAAACAGGGGACTTTTGTTCATGTTGATACTTTTCTATGTTCTTCTGATTGGATTTATTATTCTGCTATTGGAACGAAGAAATGATGCAAAACGCAGGCTGCAGTCTCTGAAGGCAAAAATCCGAGACATTGAAGACCGTTGGCGCATGAATCGCGCCTCACTGAACCTGATGTACAAAGAACTTCAAGTGCCATTCAACGCCATCCAGGGCCTCAATAAAATGATCTCAGATCCGGCCATATCAAAAGAAGAAACACATCAATACCTGACACTTATAAACGAAAATGTGACAGAGATCAGGCATTTTTATAATGAATTTGGGCAGATCTTAGCAGATACACCTGAATCCACCGATATTGTTTCGCGGGCATTTGAATGCAACTATGTATTAAAGGAAATATACGAGTATGCACTGAATTTGCGCAATGAAAAAAAATTGGGAGACATCACCATTTCTCTTAATCTTTCTGACACACCATCCCTGCAGTTAACATCGGATCCATTGAGAATAAAACAACAGCTCATATTAATACTTCACTATTTATTTGTTGATAATGCCATGGGAGTTGTTGAACTTGGAATAGAAAAAAATGAAAAAAATATTCGTTTTTACATTAAACAAAACACAAGGTTGATCTCAAGAGAAATGTTGCAAAAGGTTCGTACTCAAAATTTAAAAGAGGGACATGAATTAAAAGATCTGTCACAACTTGTACATGTGCAACAGGACATGTGCAAAAAACTGAACGGCGTGTTTCGACTTAAACTTGTGGATAACAAAAGCCTTACCTTCAGCATCGGATTTACTGAATAAAACAAACCGTGGGTCACGAATTATTTTGCAATAGGATTTGGTTTAAATGCAAGTATTTTCTTTGAACATTTTGCCTGTTCAAACATTTAAATTATACTTTTGTGAATGCGCTTGAGAACTTAACACTTAGCATGAATAACGGACACTTACAGAGCATAAAGAACCTTGTTGATTTTTGTACTTTTCATGGATTAAAGGAAGTTGTTATTTCTCCGGGATCCAGAAGTGCACCAATTTCAATTCTTTTTTCACGATGTAAAAAAGTTAAGATTCATGTGGTTGTGGACGAGCGTTCCGCGGCATATTTTGCATTGGGAATCGCATTGCAAAAATCAAGACCGGTTGCACTTGTTTGCACATCAGGCAGCGCATCCTACAATTATGCCCCTGCTGTTTCAGAAGCCTTTTATCAACGTGTTCCTCTTTTGATTTTTACAGCAGACAGGCCACTGCACTGGTTAAATCATGCCGAAAGTCAACAGATAGATCAAACCAATCTTTTCGGAAATCATGTGTCTGCCTTCTTCACTTACGACACGGACTTCTTATCGGGAAATCAAAGCGCACAATCTGAGCTCGTTCGGAAAGCATTCAGGTCGCTTTCAAAATACGCTGCACCGGTTCATATTAATGTCCCCATTCCTGAACCACTGTACAACCTGGATAACTTAACCTCTTGCGAATATACACCAAAGAAAATACAGGATAAGTCATTCTCAAACAATGCTGCTGAGTTCTCTGCACTCTCTGACATGGTAACAGGCAACCAAAAGGTGCTTATTCTGCTTGGTCAACAATTTAACAATGGCTCCACAAAAAGCATTTCCAAACTTGCCAACCAGTTGAGCCAGGTTGTAATCCTATCAGACTTATTATCAAATAATTTTGAAGACAATACGCTTCATTCCATTGACACCTTATTATGTTCCGCTTCGCCTGAGGAAACAGCATATCTCAAGCCGGAAATAGTAATAAGTATCGGAACAAACCACGTTTCAAAGCACATAAAAGCATTTTTACGCAACACAAACCTGAAGGAACACATTCACATCGATGCCAACGGATGGTTTCCTGATACGTTTAAACAGTTGAGCAGAAGTATCAGCGGTGATCCGGAATACATTTTATCACAAATCCTAAGGATGTCACACAGCAACTCATCCGACTACAAATCATCCTGGCTGCGCCTACAAAACGATGCAGAGAAAAGGCTAAAAAGCTTTATGAATAATCTGTCGTGGGATGAGTTTAATGTATCAAACATCATATTAAAAATGCTCCCTGCGGATTCCGTTTTGCACCTTGGCAACAGTCTTTCGGTGCGTTATTTTGAATGGCTGACACCAAGAAAAGACATTGCATATTATGCCAACCGGGGGACAAGCGGCATCGATGGATCGTTATCTACAGCAATAGGATTTTCACTGGCATCAGATAAGATAAATACTATTGTGATTGGCGAAACCTCATTTATGTACGACAGCAATGCACTGTGGAAAGAAACACTTCCCGACAACCTAAGAATAATTGTACAAAACAATGGTGGTGGTGGAATTTTCAAATTCATTGATGGGCCTTCCGGCCTTCCGGAAACAGATCGTATTTTTGCTGCAAAGCATGCTTTCAATATGCAACACCTCGCAAGGCATTATTCCGTTGCGTACATGTGTGCATC
>JBFHER010000358.1:0-3678 GCA_041584055.1 Bacteroidales bacterium | reverse complement strand
CACCTATTTTGAAGTATTTGCGCTGAAAGATGGTGCTATCAGAGGGTTGATCAAATGTTTGTGACATGAATATCAATGCCAGAATAGTTAGAAACAATGGTACTGATTTCAACAAACGGAACGAATACTGTTCATAAATCAGCTGTAATAAAACAATCAGACTTACGACACTGAACATCCGCAGAACCACAATTTCAGAAGCTGTCAGCCAATTTGAAATCCCAATAACGAATCCGATCAAAATAAAATAAGATACTATTATTCGATGACTGTACCTGCGAACATCGTAATTAGATTGTATGTTTAGTTTACGTTTTTCATGGAAAAACATAACGGTAAACATAATTACAGACAGTGCAATTACAAATATTTGTGTTGTTTTCACCCCCCACAAATAAGCTCCTCCGGGACGAATGAATTCCTCGAAGAAACGAAAGATACCATATATGCCAAGCGACAAATAGAAAAGACTGCCTGCTTGTTTAAACCACCTTCGTCTGAACGCAAGAAATAAGCCGGCTAAAAGCACAAGACAAAAAGCAATTTCGTACAAAGGAACCGGATGTACAGCTAAAGAATGTACAGCATCAGAAGTCACAAGGCCTGTATGTTGATGGAAACTGAATGCCGAAGATCCCTGACCATAGGTGATTCCAAAAGGTAGATTTGTTGGTGTCCCGTAGCAACAGCCTCCTATTAAACATCCAAATCTTGTAATAATCAAACCCACGGGCCATGCAAACGCAAATGCATCTCCAACCTTATATTGAAAATTAACCACGCGTTTTGTGACAAAAAAGCCAATCAAACCAAAAAGAAAATAGCCCAACAATCTTTTTTGATCGCTTGCCGGAAACTCAAAAGTGGTTAGAATATGCCGCCATTCAGAGCTACTATAAGCAAACATTTTACCACCCAGAATTGCAAAGAAAATGGTGGAAAATATGATCAAAAACCATGGTGCAAAAGGCAGTTTTCGTTCATAGCCATATGCAGTTAAAATCAGTACAGTTCCAACAATTGCAGAAATATACATGTAAAGATGACCAACGCCAGAAGTTTCTGGAAAGAGATGTATGAATGCATTCATAAGTGATTCTTATTCATTATAAAAATAGCACTGATGCTTCACAATGCTGAAATATAGCCAGCGTCCGTAAATCGGAACTTACATCTTATAAAACTCTTCCCAGCCCTTGCGCGGAGGAGTTCCAACTAACAAGTCATTTGCCAGTTTGTTGTTGGTGATTTGTTTCTTTTTCCTGTTGAAAACAAGTTTTGTGTTCAGTCGCTGTGCAATGGTTCCCAAAACAAATACCTGACTTAGCGGTGCGGAGATTTCAAAAGGTGAACGTGTTTTTTCTTCCCCTTTGGATGCTCTTACAAAGTTCAGAAAGTGATTGGATGGACTTTGTGGGACTTCAGGCAATTTGCCTGCCATGTCTTGAGCTGCTTCTTTTGGAATGATAGACAATGTACTTCCGTGCGATCCGCCTTTGAACATCAGGTCTTTGCTATAAATGATTTTCCCGGGATTTAGCTTGCGTTTTTCAATCATGCCTGTACTGGCTGCCGGAATATCTTTGGCAAGCTCGGATTCTCCATAACCTGCTGGTAATTCAGGCTGATTATTTAGTCCATCACGCCAGGCGATTGTTAATTCAGGCATTCCTTTTCGCTTTGGAAATTTAAAATCAAGCGATGTTGATTGTGGGTAAAATAAAGGATTGTGCCCTTCAAGGTAAACAGGGTCTATTTCTGTTGGAAGTCCAAGGTCTAGAAATTCATGCACCGTATCAATGATATGCGCTCCCCAATCACCCAGGGCACCCATTCCAAAATCATACCAGCAACGCCACTGACCGTTGATATAGTCTTTGTGATAATCATGATGTTCAGCTGTTCCCAACCATGTATCCCAGTCAAGGGTTTCCGGGATTGGCTGTCCTTTAGGAAAGTCCTTCATGTTCACATCCCAACCGTGCCATCTGCGTCTGTTATTCATATGCGCAACCACCTTGGTAACATCCTTGATGATACCAGCGTCTACCCAGGCTTTAAATTGGAAGTAATTCCCTTCCGAGTGCCCCTGGTTACCCATTTGAGTGGCCACTTTATATTTTCTTGCGCCTTCCATCAAGAGCTCTGATTCCTGAAATGTACGACTCAAGGGCTTTTCAACATACACATTCTTTCCCTGATTCATGGCCAGCATGGCCATTGGAAAGTGGGCAAAATCTGGCGTACCTATACACACAGAATCAATCTCTGGGGCCATTTTATCAAACATTTTTCTGAAATCCTGAAAACGCGGTGCATCCGGATGAGCGTTCATGTTTTCAAGAGTATGTGTGGCTCCCATATCAGTATCACATAAAGCAACAGCATTCACCTGGCCTGTGCTTAAGAACTCTTTCATGATCTGTCCGCCACGGTTTCCAATACCGCAAAAAGCCATGTTTATCTTATCACTGGGCACAAACGATGCAGGTTTAATAACTTCTCCCGCTTTGTTTACAATTGCATTTTTTGAAAAAAGCACATGGCTTGGTATTATGGTCAATGCACCTGCCGTAAGTGCTGATTTTTTCAGAAAGTCCCGGCGTTTGAGTTGCTTTGTTTTTTTCATTGGATTTTTTTTTAAGAATATAAATATAGTAGCTTCTATTGTTATCACAAATATCCTAAGCTTGAACGATGCAGTTTTTATTTCATTTAATCAAAATTCTGATTAAAAAATCAGTAGATCATCGATTCCTTTACAATCTGTTGTATCTCCAGAGCATAATAATTGCAATGATACTTATCCGTGCAAGTCCAGATCCTTTAATCCTTGTATGTTTTTAATTAAGATGTCTTTTCCATTCAGCACAATGAGTTCATCCTTCTCAAATTCTTTTAAAAATTTAACCGTACTTTCAACCGAAATGGATGCAAAATCAGCAATGTCCTGCCGTGTTAGAAATTGAAAAATATCATCCTCCTTAAAATTCTCAGAAGAAAGGTATAAAATTGCAGCAGCAAGCTTTCCTCTCATCTGTTTGTAAGATAAGTTCTTTATAATGCTGAGATACCTGCTTTCGTAAGAATTATTTTTGGCAATCATTTGCATGGCAAATTCTGCATTTCTCATGGCAACATCCCGTATTGCCTCCTTTTCGATCATGCAAAAAGTAGAATCGGTGAGCGCAAGCGCTGAGTATTGGTATGTTTTATGATTGAATAAGGATGAAAATGCAAGATAGTCACCTTTCCTGGCGATATGAATATTCAGCTGTTTGGAATTCCCTTCCTGTAAATACAACATTGCCAGACCTTTATTTACAAACAAGACATGCGGAGCAAACGCACCCTGTTTAAAAATAGTTTCTCCTTTCAAATAGGATATTTGTATTTTTCGGCCATTTAACAACTTCATATCCTCTTTGCTGAGGTTATGAAAGCAGTCTGAAATTTGTTCTATCGGTTCTACGTGCTCCATGTCTGATCTTATGATATTGCAAAATACTCGTATTTTTTCATTTTTTTTCACTACTATCCGTTAAAAAGATTTAGAAAGTAATGAATAGTACTAATAAAAAGGGAATTGAACATTTTTGTCATCATGTGGCTCACTATCCGCCTCATGGAATTTCCGTTAAGAAAATCAAACAGATTATCGTTAAAAAATATGCGTTG
>JBFHER010000357.1:0-3686 GCA_041584055.1 Bacteroidales bacterium | reverse complement strand
GCATCTAAAGTTAACTGGGTGCCGTAATCAACTCCAATTGCATTTTGGCTCAGAGGGATTTCTTTTTGGGGTGTGTAGTCATTGGCATTAAAAAAGGATGATAGAATCGGTTCTACAGCCCGAAAGGTAAAATAGTTATTCTTCAATTTAATAAACTCTACATTCTCCGCCAAAGCAACAGGAACTTCACCATGCAGCTTGTTCCCATATATTTCGAATTTATCCAAATTCAGGAAATTACCATATGACTCAGGAATCGTTCCTGTGAAATTGTTATTATATACTGAAATAGTTCGCAAATTTTCACAACTGTCGAGCGTTGGCAGCTCTCCACTAAAAGAATTATCACCTATCTGTAAATGTTGTAAACTTTTAAGTTCAGATATCGATTTTGGTAGTTCACCGGTTAATTTGTTACCTTGTAATGACAATACCACCAAGTCCATTTCTCTAAAAATATCAGGTAATACCCCAGTAATTTCATTGTATGCTATTTCCAACCAAAATAATTTAGAAGGCAGCTGTGCCGGAAATTCTGAATTTATACTGTTGATACTAAGAGCGATTTTCTCAAGTGCAGACATATTTTTTATTTCTGGTGGTAAAGTGCCTGACAAACTATTACGTTCAATATTTAAGTCTTCTAGTCGATCCAGGTTTCCAATTTCAGAAGGAATCACTCCGCTAATATTATTTCGACTTAAATTTAATAATGTCATATACACAAAAGCTCCTATCTCGTTCGGGATATTACCATTTAAATTGTTAGATCCCATAGTTATTTTTTTTACATGGCCATCATAAACATTTAACCCCCACCAATCCGTAGTCACATCATCTTTGGTAGCTGTGGTATTGATGTTTTCCCAACCGGTTCGTTTGGTCCAGTTGTCGCCATCGGTGGCATTGTAGAGGGCTTTAAGGGCCTGGAATTCTTCTTCTGTAACCTGTGCGTGTGCAAACGCAGCGCATAGCACTGTCAATAGTGTGATAAAGTAAAATTGTTTCATGGTGTATATTTTTTTAGAGTGATGATTGCCTGAGGGGTTTCGTATTGTTCTGTAAGAGTTATAAGCGAATCGCTTTTGATGAAATGAAAGAGCCGCTTGTTTTCATTGACAGTAATGAGGAGTTGTGCCTCGTCTTTTACAATCGGCAAATAGGTCCCAGATTGAACGATGTAAATGTAGGTGTCGCTAATGTTTAGTCTATCGCCCGGGCTAAATAAGGATTCCGCATGCTGGCTGCTTGACACAATCCATGCTTCTTCGCTATGCACCTTGCGTTTGCATGCATGCGTCAGGGCTATGGTAAAACAAACTAGAGTTATGAAAAAGCGTGGGGTCATGCCAGTAATTTTTATCAAAACTACGGGCAAAAACGATCTGGATTTTAAAATAAGGGCTGTGCTGCTTAGATTCTGGGATAAGCGGCAGCATTTTGTGGATAAGCGGACATCACCACTTTTTTAAACGGTCGAGAAAATCGCGCCGATACCTTCGGGCAACGGGCGCATCTTTCCCTTTCAGAAAGGCCGTCTGTTCTTTTTCATTAAAGCTATCCAGGTGATTCAGATTGATCAGGTAAGCACGGTGTGTTTGTACAAAGTTTGCTGGCAGATCCTTTCGAAATTGTTTTAAGGTACATCTGCAACTCACTTCTTTTTCCGCCGTCACCACCGAGATGTAGTTCCCCCCATCACTTCTCACCAGAAGCACATCATCCAGGTTCACCCTGATCAGTTTATCACCGATGCGTGTAAAAAATGAACTGTCCTCTGCATGAGAATCGTTCTGGTTATCTTTGGGTTTGTTTAAAGACAAAGCGATGGCAGCTTTTAAGTTGTTCGTATCCACCGGCTTTGTTAAATAACCCGAAGGTGACGTTTCTGCCGCTTTTTTAATGACCTCGTCTTGTGTAAATGAGGTGGTGAAAATATGGGGAATATGCAGCTCATCGTGAATGCGCTGTGCAAGACTTATCCCGTTATTGATACCGGGCAAGGCAATGTCGACAAGCACAATGCCAGGGTTTGCTTTTTTGATGCAATCGAAGGCCTCATCGGCATTATCGCACAAACCAGCCAGGGTAAAATCCAACTCCTCCAGCGCAATCTTTATGGCTTCCTGATGGATCAGTTCATCCTCCACTACAAACACAGTTGTTTCCATCAATTATTCGCTTTTAAAGGTTAAACGGACTGTCGTTCCTTTGTCTACATGACTTTCAACGTCGATCACCGCATTATTTTTTCGGACATGTTCGGCCACCAGGATCATGCCTAGCCCCGTGCCTTTTTCGCCAGC
The DNA here is from genome assembly GCA_041584055.1 of Bacteroidales bacterium. GTDB lineage: Bacteria > Bacteroidota > Bacteroidia > Bacteroidales > UBA5342 > JBFHER01. Next base: position 1,380 of record JBFHER010000357.1, on the reverse strand, counting down.
GGTGCCCTTTCTCACCTTTTCGTTGCCTAAACCAAACAGGGTTTTGCGTATGCTCTCAGGCATGCCGCACCCTGTATCATGGATACTTATTTCACCCTTACCATTGCTCAATGTTGTTCCAAAAATTTTAATGCTTCCTTTCTCAGTAAATTTAATGGCATTATTGACCAGATTGCGCAGGATCAACCTGAAGCTTTCCAGGTCGCAATGCACCTTTAAATCCTTCTCTACCATTGCAGACAGTTGAACTCCTTTCACTTCAGCCTGTCGCTGATACAATTCAAGAATGCTTTCAGCTTCTGCTGCAACATCTACTTGCTCAGCCTTAGGCCGTAAACCAGAAATTTGCATCGTAGCCCATTCAAGTAAATGGTTCAGCATATTCGACAGGTTTGAAGCGTTTTTCTTAATCTCTGCAGAAAGAGGTTTCAATTTTTCCGGCTCGTCTTTATCCAGGTAGTGCTCAATAATTTTGGCACTGCTTTGGTACGACGCACTGGCACTTCTTAAATCGTGCGAAATAATACCAAACAAGTGCTTCAATGTAGTATTCAACGCATCCAGTTCCTGATTTTGCCTTTTGACTCTTTCTCTTTGTTTCCTGACAGTTACAAATAGCCAGGCCAGCAACAGGCTAATAATTAAAAAAACGGCAAGCACCACCATGGCAGCGTTGCGTTGTCGCTTATTATATGCTGCCGTTTGCACCTGCAACTCGTTCTCTGCTTCCAGCCTTACGATCTCGGCCTCTTTTTGTTTGCTTTGATAAAGGGCTTCCAGGCGTTGAATTTGATTCGAGGCCTCCATGTTAAAGATTGAATCTTCGGCAGCTTTAAATTTTTCAAGAAACAGCAGTGCCTCCTGATTGTTTCCCGTTTTTTTATGGTACTTGTACATTAGCTCATACGCACCAGATTGTTCGGGTAAACTTGCATTTTCTGCAAGTTGCATGCAAAGGTTCAAATACCGTCCAGCCAAATCCAGTCGATTGGTTTCAAGGTATAACTGCCCCATGATCCCATACACCTTTGACAAATAATGCTCCGATTGTCCTTTTTTAAATATATCAATGGACTTTAGCAGGTTTTCTTTTGCTTTTTGAAAGTCATTTAGTTTTAGTTGCGCATGCCCCATGTTAGCAAAGCGGATGGCCAATTTTTCTGATTCTCCGTATTGCCGTTCAATATCAAATGCCTTTTTAAACCAGAGCAAAGCATCCTCATACCGCTCCATTTTTTGATACAGCATGCCAATATTATTGTACCGGATAGACAAGGTTCGCTTATCCTTTAGGGTATCTAAACACCCAACCGCCTGTAAATAATAATCCATGGCTGTATTATATTTTCCCCAATCAACATAAATGCGTCCCAGGGCATT
>JBFHER010000356.1:0-3688 GCA_041584055.1 Bacteroidales bacterium | reverse complement strand
TGGAAATGCGTTATCCAATTTCTCCTGTGTTGTTGGCTCGTATGGCGGATCGCCAAGCTCCTGAGCCTGAACAGTTCCAAAAGCAAGCACAAGACATATTAAAATTGAAATTGTTTTAGTCATCTGATTAGCGTTAAAATTCATAACCATTCAAAGTTAATCTTTACTGTTGCCCATTTTCTGCATGATTCAATTATTTCATTTTACGAGATGCATTCCTTCAGCGCATGTTCAATTGCACTTAAAAATTTGATTTCAATGTAAACATCTGCAATGCCAAAGGATTAAACCTTACATCAAAATCAAACCGGTTCGCAAAAATGATTATAAATCAACGAAAAAAACCATAAGGACACATGCTCAAAACATGCAACAAAATGCCCAAATCAATGTTCTATTTCACCTTTAACACCACATTGTCCCAATAACAAGTCCCGTTGAAGTCAGAGGAGGTTCTGCATCGCAGGTCAACATTTTTGGCATCACCACTATTAAAAGCTCCTTTAAACTCGACCCATTTACCGACATTGCTGCTGCTATCAAGTTCAAACTTGCAACTATCGTCAAAAGCTCCTTTGGTATCGAAGATCACTTTTCCTAAGGCGCCATCTTCAACTTTCAACATGACACTTAATTCGTAGTTAGTATTGGGAACAAGCGCCACACTTTGAACCACCTCTTTTGGGCTGCCCTCACCATTATATCGCAACGAATAGTAACCTTTGGCTGTATTGTCTGAGACACTGGTGCATTGCACCGAAGCACTTTTCCAGTACTTAACCAGCTTTTGTGTTGATAGGACGAACGACGGGTTTTTTACAAGGTTATCTGACTCCCATTTCGAAATCTTTATGGATGAAATAACATCATTGCAGGCAATCTCATTCAAATCAATTCGATCTTCTTCAAACACCCATGATTTTCCTTTGAAATTATTTTTATCAAAACATTCAACCCTGTACCCTTGAGGGATCTGAATGGATGAAATTGCGTTTGGACGTATGCCATGCTTCTTCATTTCAGACTGGGTATAATCACCAACAGCCAGGCTGCCAAACATCTCATTAAAATGAATGTCGTTGTGAAAAGTAGGCAAATCAACGCCAAAAGATTTCTTAACCATCTGTATGGTGCCATCTTCATTAAAATATACCGGATCGAAACAAATGGACCTGTTTGTTGCGATGCCTCCCGACAGTTCTCCATTATGATAAAAAATATACCATTGTCCTTTAAACTCAACCATGGAACCATGCATGGTAATGATATTGTTATGCTCCAGGATCACACCTTTGGGTTCCCATGGTCCCAGGGGACTGTCGCTCATAGAATATTGCATCTGGTTAAAAGGGCGTTTATGGTCGGGATAGAGCATATAATATTTTCCCTGACGTTTGAACACAAATGGACCTTCGCGATGTTCATCCACACCTTGCTGATGAACCATCTCTCCTTCAATTTCCATCATGTTATCTTTGAGTGGGGCCGCATAGCACTTTGCATTCACGACGGCATAAAGATAGGCCTGACCATCATCATCGATGAAAACACAGGGATCGCAAAAGGTCTTCCCTCCCTTAATATAACCCTGCAATTTAAAGTCTGAAGCCGGCTGCTTACTTGTTGCTACACCCAGCTCCCAAACCATATCTTTATTCTTATGGGGGAAAAAGTAATAATAGGTTCCATCTTTGTAGTTACAGTCCGGAGCCCACATATGGCCTCCCTGCTCACATCCCCAGGGGACGTCCCTTGAGTGCAGTATTTCTCCATGATCTTTAAAAGTAATCATGTCATCAGTAGAGAATACATGATAACCATCCATTGTTTTATAACCATTGGAAGGCGCCACATCGGTTGATGGATAAACGTACAAACGGCCATCGTCCCATACATGCGCAGAAACATCTGCTGTAAACATGTGACTTACAATTGGATTGGAGCGTCGATTTTGGGCACAGGCCGCGTTTAATGATGTAATAAACAGCAATGCGAATAATAAAAATTTGTGATTCCTCATTTGTATAAATTATTTTGATTTAATTTTTTATAAACCTTTGTGTCTGATGACCAATTTGTGAATACGCTTTAATTAGATAAACGCCAGGCAGGAGGTTGCGAACATCCAAATTATTTTCGTTTGCATTCAATGTTCCTGACAGAATCAATTCTCCCTGCACATTGTAAATCTCATAACTAAGATTATAAGAAAGCTTCGCATCTAACTTTAGGATATCCTTTACCGGATTGGGTAACACCTTTAACTGCAGAGCTGATAAAGTATTTATTGTATTAAATGTTGGCGTTAAAACAATATTGACTGTGGTGTCCTTTGTCAGGTGAATTTCCTGACGATTCTCCTCAAAACCATCCATATTAATGGTATACGTATAGGCGCCATAATCCAAATTTAGTGCACATTGTCCCAGTTCATTGCTCGCATAAACAGAATCGTTAATTGCTAACACCGCCCCCTCAATTATATCATTTGTATTCGCATCCTTTACTGAAAAAATTACGTGAAATCTCTCTTTATTGAGTTGCACAGTAAGGCTTGTGTCGTTAACCACAAGAATGGACCGGCTCATGGTCACATAGCCCATTTTACTTACAGAATAGTCATATGTCCCCGGGAGAACATCCATTGAAAAATGACCTTCCGAATCTGTTGTATATTCTGCCTCGTCAATACTAATTGTAGCGGCATCTATGCCTTGTATTGAATTCGCTTCATAAACGTCAAAACCCAATGCCGCCAATTTATCCATATAAACAGTTACCGTTGAATCATTCGTAACATCAATTGTTTTAAACACCGTCCCGTACCCTGATTTTTCAAACCTAAAATCATGCGGTCCGTTTGACACAATAAGCGTCACCGCACCACCGTTGCCAACAAGGTATTTTTTTTCATTGCAAAAAATACCAATCCCAGACAAAAGTGAATTGGTTTGTGTATCGCGTATTTGAAGTTTCAATGTGTCGAGGCCTCCAAACAATTGTACTTCAGCAAGTGACAATGCAACTGTGTCGTTAGATTGTATTTTAACCGTCTGTCCCTGAATGTTATTGGTAGGAATACGCAGCGACGGATTTGGAACTGTTGAATAGGTTTCGGAAAAAGTGACACTGCTATCACGGTCTAAAACAGTGACCGTATAATTGGATAACCTGTCAGCACAGCAAGCATCGGTCCTCCCATAAATCACAATTTCGTTAATGCTTTGTTCTGCGTCTAGAACGAGTTGCCAATAGGGGAAAGGTTCATTTGCAGTATGCGTTACAGACGCACCGTTGTACGCTCCATTGGTATTCCCATCAATGGCACGGGAAGCTTCCCCACCGTAGTCTGTTGAGGATTGAGACGCTGTTCCACTTGTAGCAAGGTTCTGAGGCGCATCAACAACATATTCATTTCTGGTAATATAGGCCGTTTTGTTTTCAAGGTCTACACGAACAGAAATATTCTCAAACTCCCGGGTATAAACCCATCCATTGCGTTGGGGGCCGCCCAGAGACTGACCGGTGGCTATATCATAATAATCAGCATAATAGTCAAACATGCCATCATTTTTATCATAACCATTTTGGTTATATAAGTAGTAAGAGTTGGGGCCATAAAACAACAAGAAAGAAGCAAATGTGAAAAGAAATGGGTCTTCTGCCCCCGGTAAAAAGTGAGATGGTG
>JBFHER010000355.1:0-3693 GCA_041584055.1 Bacteroidales bacterium | reverse complement strand
TTGGGAAAATCTTTTTATGTGTGGAGAATCAACAGTGATGGGGACAGGCAGTCCTTCAGTCACCATTTCCGGGATCTCGGCTGCCAATATGGTTTTAAGGCGCCAGGGCAAAGAAGAATTTATATGGCGTAAAGGCATGAAAGACTTTGTGAAAGAGCATAAGGCTTCAGACTTGTTACAGCTCAAGCCATTGCCCCATATAAGAGTCAATGCCATTGAAGATGAAAAATACATAAAATTGCACGACGAAGCCAGTTTGTGTCAATGGTGCGAAAATGCGCCCTGCTTGTCTGCTTGCCCCTTTGAGTACGACATACGCGGCATTCTTAGGAGGATAGAGGTCGGAAACTTCAATGGAGCATATGCGATTCTTAGGAATGGAAATAAAAACAGAAAGTCCTATGATATTAACTGTTTCGACTGTAAGGCATATTGCCATGAGGCATGTAATAGCAAAAGTGATAATGTTCCATCAGTAAAAATCAGAAATACCTTTGTTGATTTGGCAAATTTGCTCAACAATGAATAATTCGTAAGCATGGTACGACCTTGTTCATAAATAAAATTAACTCAATTCGGGTTCGTCTAACGTTTGTCGCACTTTTTCTTTATGACTCAGGTATAGTCCCTTATGGTTCTTGGTAAGTGGTATTTACTTCTCCAACCAAATTCTATTCAGTTCAAGAGAGAAGGTTTCATCTTTTTTGTTCGATATCAGAAAAGAGCATTCCATGATTTGCTGGCCAGGGTAATTGGGCATATCAAGTTTTCGCCCACGATAGCTGGGGTACATTTCTGCGAACGGAATCTTGATTACCTGCCACGCTCCGTTGGTTTCAAATTCAAACACATAGGATTGAAACTCATTTAAAGCAGAACGCACTCTAAACTGGTAGTTCTTTCCGTCACCTTTGAGGCGTATTAAAAAATATAAGTAGGCTGATGCCGAGATTGCGTCGGGACGATAGCGTACAGAAGAAAAACCACCATTGTTTTCAAGTGACACCTTTCCTTCAAAAACGGCATTGCCTTTATCTGTTCGGCGCATGCTTCCTTCTGAGCGACCGCCCATGACCACGTCATCAACAATATTCCAATCACTGAGATCTGCGCTTTTTGTGAAGTCATAGATTTCCTGAGCATTTATAAATCCTGCGTTCATTATTAATATTATAAGTATTATTTGTTTCCTCACGCGTTATAATATTTGGTGTTTGAAAATGAGGTCTGATTCTATTCAATGAGTTTTTTCAACAAGCCACGGAAGATAAAGGCATGGAAGGGAAGCACGCTGTACCAGTACATTCGTCCTTTAAGACCGAGCGGCCTGAATGTGGCTGTTTGAACAAGCTTGTTGCCCTGGATCCTAAATTCAAGCCACGCTTCACCTGGAAGCTTCATCTCTGCATATAACAGTAATCGGCCCTCCTGTTTATTGGCATAAATGACCCGCCAAAAGTCCAAAGCATCTCCTGCGGTTATCTCTGAACTGGCTTTTCTTCCCCTTCTCAATCCAACACCACCATTCAGCTTGTCAAGAAAGCCCCTGATCTTCCAGAGCCAATTTGCATAGTACCAGCCGCGATCTCCACCAATGGACCAGATTTTGTTAACTGTGAGGTTTCTGTCTTTTAACTCATCCTCTCGTCGATCAAAGTAACAACCATGCTTTGGTACATTTATCAGCGTTGAAACACCGGGTTTTAAAACATTGCTGGATTGTGCATCGGTCCAGCTTGATAAAACCAATTCTTGTGTAATCCGTTCAAAGGCCAGCATAACAGCTTCTTCAAAGCTTAAAAGTTGAATGTTGAGTTGGCTGGCAAGGTTGTTGTTTTCACAAACAACTTCAACTTTCATACTGTCAACCAAATTGACTGCAAGTTTGTAGGATGTGGATGTAATGAAATACAACCAGTAGGAAGATAGTTTTGGGGTCATTACCGGAACTACCCTGATCCAACGTTTAAGTCCTCTTATTTTTGCAAATTTCAAAAGCATTTCCCGGTAGGTCATTATCTCCGGCCCCCCAATGTCAAAACTTTTATCATAACAGGATGCTTGCATCAGTACCCCCGTGAGGAACTGTAAAACATTGCGTATGGCAATCGGCTGGGAGCGTGTGTTTAACCATTTTGGGGTGATCATTACCGGCAACTTCTCAACCAGATCACGCATAATCTCAAAGGATGCGCTGCCTGAACCCAGAATGATTCCTGCCCGAAGTGTTGTTAAATGAAATTTACCTTGCGATAAAATATCCTCAACGGCTTTACGTGATGAGAGGTGTCTGGAGAGTTTTTGGTTATTGATGATACCACTAAGGTAAATAACTTGCTTGACAGATGTTTGATCAAATTTTAGCCTGAAATTCTGTGCTGTTGTTTTTTCTTGTTCTTCAAAGCTGCCAATAGATGAAGACATTGAATGTATCAGATAATATGCAATATCGATGCTTTCTGGAATTGCATCCAGAGATGTGGAATCAAGAAAATCACATTCTATGATGGATAGTTTGGTGTTGATGAATTGGTTGATATCAAAACGGTTGCGGTCACGAACACAACAGATGATCTCGTGTCCTTCTTCAAGTAATATTGGAATAAGTCGTTTCCCTATGTAGCCTGTGGCACCAGTGACCAGAATTTTCATCACCCTGTTTTTTTATTTCCCTGCACTCAACTATGAAACATGTTTTTGCACGAAGTGTTTAGTAAAGCGTGCAAATAGATAATTCAGAAAAATCAATAAATAGAAATTGTCCTGCCTTCTGTGCTTTATAAGGACATATCAAATTGGATTGTTATTTCTGAAGGTATTGCTTGAGCTTAATGCCCGGATGCGTGGAGCGATTCATGTAAGCATGGATGAAAATTGCACTGGAAAGGAGGATGGCACCTCCCATAGCCGTCCATTGGATCGGTGCAATCAGATCCCAGTGACGAATTGCGATAGCAACCAGTGCCCAAACACCCACAGCCGCAAATTCCCGCATATTTCTAGTTAATATCATTAGTAGATTCAGTATCACCGCAGCTCCGATCATGATAACTGTCCATGTAGTGGCCGAAAACAGAGCCAACCATTGAATGCTAACCAGATACACCGCTACGTTCGCAATGGTAGCTACAGCAATCCATCCGCTGTATATGCAAATTGGCCACCATACAAAAGCAATGATTGGAAAAGGAGCATCCCAACGCTCCATGTTTAATCGGACAACAATGATGAGAAGAGTCGCGAGAATGAACAGCATTATAACAAGCGAAAGTCCAATGTTTTCACTTAGCCAGGCAAAGATCCAGGCGATGTTTGCAAGGCTGTTTAAAATCATCCAGGGACCAATATGAAGTATAAAACCGGCGTCAGTTTTCACCTTAAAGGCTCGGTATGCTTGAAAAACAGCAAAGCAAATCAGTCCCAAATAGATGACTCCCCAGATTGAAAAGGCATAACCAGCGGGTGTAAACATGGTATTGTATTTATCACTTATGCTAGCAACTGTGTTTCCAAAGAACCCGTTAGCACCCGAGATGCCGTTGATGATAATTACCGCCAGTATAGCGATGATGTTGAAAATGGCCAACGCTTTTTTCATTACACGATCAGTTGATTATTTTTAGGTACATATGTGGCATGCTCTGAAACCATTCTGTTTTTCTATAAAATCAATCATCCTACACTCACTTTCTC
>JBFHER010000354.1:0-3709 GCA_041584055.1 Bacteroidales bacterium | reverse complement strand
TTTAGCAGCGGGATTTCGTTTTCATCTCGCCAAAATTTCAGCTAAGACGAATCACTCACTATTAATTATTCACTCACCAGGGGGTTAAAAAGTCATCCACCTGCGCTAAAACCATAGCAGGCAAACAAGATCGAATGGTATTAATATCAATGCTGACTGTTCTCCATTCGTTTTTAACTGTTCCTGTTCACTCAATCAGACCCCGCCATAGGCGCTGTAACCACCATCCACTGGCACAATGATACCGGTGATGAAAGATGACATTTCTGACAGTAGAAACAAGGTTGTTCCCTGCAAATCGTCCGGCTCTCCATATTTTCCCATGGGGGTATTGCTGATAATCTTTTCGCCACGGGGTGTCATCTCACCTGTCTTTTCATCGGTTAACAAAAACCGGTTTTGATTTGTCAAAAAGAACCCCGGTGCAATAGCATTGACACGAATTCCCGTTTTTGCAAGATGAACAGCCAACCATTGGGTGAAGTTATTGATGGAGGCCTTTGCAGCTGAATATGCAGGTATTTTTGTCAGTGGGGAGAACGAATTCATGGACGATACATTGATGATTGAACCACTTCCTTTTTTCAACATGTCTTCCGCCATTACCATTGAAGGCAATAATGTTCCTTTAAAATTAAGTGCAAACACCATGTCGAACCCTTCGGAATCAAGCCCAAAAAACGATTGATCCAGCTTATCCAGATCATTTAATGTAAGCTGCTCCAGCTTGGTGGTGGCTTTAGGAGAATTGCCCCCAGCACCGTTCACCAGGAAATCGATTGCACCCAATTCGGCATTGACTTTCGCTTTGGCTGCAATCAAGGAGGCTTTCTCCAACACATTGGCCTGAACACCAATGCATTTTGTCTTGTACTTCGATTCCAATTCACCGGCTGCATCAATGGCTGCCTGTTCATTGATATCCAGAATGGCAAGTTTTACACCCTGTGCTGCCATGGCATCGCACATACTTTTACCAATTACACCTGCACCACCCGTGATGACACAGACTTTTCCATTTAAATTTTCAAACCCTAATTTGCTCATTTTATTTGCGTTCTTTTATTAATATAATAATTCATATTTTCCTTTAAAACTACGTCGATAGAACTTAAATTACTACGTTCCAAAGATTTAATGCCGTTAACATGATTAAATAAACCCACAACACAATTGTATGCATTTTCATGTGGTCGATGCACAATTAACAGATCAATAATTCCTTCTTCGAGAAAGTTCAGATTTTTAGTAATCATATCATGCCCGATGAGCACCACATCCTTTCTGCCAATATTTTGCAAGCTCAGTGCCACCCGATGTGCCTGAGAACTTGTGACGTAAATGCCTTTAATATCCGGATTATTTGCAAACGCATCAAGCAGTGATTCTCGCAGGACGATTTGATCACGGATATCAAGATTAATTGGAATCAAATGAATGTCTTTATTGAAAGCCGGCGCATCAAAATAAGAAATAAATCCTTCTGAACGCCTTCTCAGGTGCGGGGTAATGGTCATTTTTCGGGTCAGATTCAAAAGCAGTATTGAACTTTTTTCAGGTAGGATAAGATCCATTAGCTTCCCGGCCAAACAGCCACTCCCCTTTGCATCCTGTCCAAAGTAGCCAAGGGTTGTGTCGCCCTCAAGGTTAATTTCCAAACAGAGCAAAGGAATGTTTAGCTCCCTGCAGCGCAAGGCATTTGCCTGTGCAATTTTTTCGAAAACAGGCGTAAAGACGATTCCTTCCGGTTGAGATGCAATGGCCTCATCAAAAGCTGTTTTAAATGAATCAGAGGACGCCGGATCAAAATGTTTTATATTTATCACCGCATTGTAATCCTTCAAATCTTCCGCAGCCCTTGAAATGCCTTCCAAAGGTAAATGCCAGTAAGCGTGGTCACTGTCAGCAATTGGCAATAGAACGGTAAACTGCGATTTTGTTTTACTTGCCAGGGACTTTGCAAACAAATTAGGCACATATCCCAGGGCATCAACAATATCCAATACTTTTTTTCTCGTTTTTGCATTCACCTCACCACGGTTGTGCAAAACACGATCCACTGTACCCGTAGAAACACCCGCCTTCTGAGCAATGTCTTTTATTCTAATTTTCTTTCCCAATTGCAATGATTTATCATTCACCGTGTGCGAACACGAAACAAAAATACGAAATCCCCATCAATATCCGTGTACGCACACGCTTATTTTTACATTTATTATGAGACAACTTTTCAATCATAAATTTTGTTTTATAAAAATATATCACCTGATTAATTTATATGTATATTATCGCCCTTGAAAACGTCAGTTATAGAATCTATAAAGGACAGGCATATTCTGTGTAAAAGAGACGAAGAATGAGAGGATTAAAGAATAGCGAACAGCTTTTAAGATATAGCCAGACACTGTCGAAAACAGGAAGTTGGGAATGGAACATCTCAACCAACGAGCAACAATGGTCGGAAGAGCTATTTCGCATCCATGGCATACCAGTAACGGATAAGGTTCCGGATACGGAAGAATACATGCGACTGATTCACCCGGATGACCGGGCAGATGTTATGAATGCCATAAGCGACAGCATAGCAGCAAACGGCAAATACAAGGTGGAATACAGGATAATAACGTCCAACTTACCTGCACTTAAGTTTATGCGGTCATTTGGGGAAGTCATCACCAATGAATTGAACCAAAAAGTATTTATAGGATGCTCTCAGGACATCACAGAGCTGGTGATTGCTGAAAGGTCAAAGCGGGAAAGTGAAAACATGCTGGATACCGTTTTCAATTCCCTGCCCCTGATGTTAATGGTAATTGACAGAGATATCAATGTCCTGAAAGTGAATCGCCTCGAAGCATTTAACAGGAATAACTCGTCTGCGGAAGGGCTTGCTCTAAAGCCGGGGGATGTAATCAATTGCATCAATGCCTTAAATTCTGAGTTTGGTTGCACAACAGGCAAGGATTGCAACGCCTGCATTTTAAGACAAAGCATAAAAGAAACCATTGATTACAAGGTAGAACACAAAAATAAAAGTGTTTCCATCACCTTGAATCGAAATGGAAATAACGAGGTTTTACATGTGCTGCTATCCACCAAAGTTTTAGATCCCAACAGTGGCAGGATATTAATTTCTATTGATGATATTACACCACGAATAAAAATAGAGAAAGCGCTTAACGAAAGTGAAACACGATTTAAAGTGCTGTATAATAAATCTGTTGACGCCATATTTATCAGCGAGGTGGAAACAGCATTGATCGTAGATGTAAATGACACAGCATGCAAACGTTTTAAGTACACGCGTGATGAGTTAATTGGCATGACTATACCGGACTTACATGCGCCGGAAACCCGATACTCATTCACTGAAAAATATAAAAAAAACAGCACTTCAACAGCAGGCAGATTAATCATTGAACCTGAGGAACACATTTTGCTTACGAAGTTTGGGGAACATGTTATTGTTGAATATCTCGCAGAAACAGTCATCATCAATGAGCGTCCTTACATGATGGGCATTTTTCGTGATATCTCACGCAGGAAGACGTCTGAACAACAATTAAAGGAAGCGCAGCGCATTGCAAACATTGGCAGTTGGTATTTCGATATGGCATCGCAAAATGCCGGATGGTCTGACATGATGTATACAATTACAGGCATTTCACGGGATTGTGACAACCTTTTGGAGGCCATGCGTCAGATTGTC
>JBFHER010000353.1:0-3720 GCA_041584055.1 Bacteroidales bacterium | reverse complement strand
CATTCATGGAGCCACGGTTTTGGAACTGAATCCACACTTAAACAATGTTCAGATTGATGTATCAGCATTAATGACAGGCATCTACCTTGTAGCCGTGAAAGATGAAACAGGAAGATTGCAATATAAAAAAGTAATACTCGAATAAAGAGCAACTCACCATTGGTGTCGATTTGCTTGTAAAATGATTTCCCTGGCAATATAGAATTGCTTTGGAAATCATTTTTGTTTGCAACAAATTCACTATTCTTTGGGATTTCAGTTCGATGAATATAGTTGATATTAAAGTACTTTAGCATATGTTTATTTGTCTGATTTAACTTGGATATATTGGATTAAAATGAAACATTTTAACGTGTTTTTAAAAGGACTTACATTCTTCATCTTTCAAGACTAAAAAATTAATTTAAGTATGTTAAAGCAAATTCTTACTTCAGTGATGACCATTGTGTTGGTTTCATTTTGCACAGTCAGTGCACAAACACATGTCAATACATTGGCTGAACTTCGCACAGCCGTTCAGCAGAGCAATCAAACCATCGTTTTGGAACCCGGCAATTATAACATCAATGTTTTACCTGCCAATTCAAGGTACTTTCCCTGCTCGGGTTCAAACAACATAATTCATTTGACGGGAGTTTATATCAACTTTCCCGTAGGATCTTCAAAAGAAGCGCATTTTCAATTTTCGGGTGATAATAATAAATTGATAGGTGGGGAATTTGAAAATACGTACGCAAGTGGTTTAATAGAAGTAAGCGATTTCGTTGCATATAATAACGACCGGAATAATCTGGCATATGGCTGTGATCCACACTTAATCTTTACCGGAAGCGGAAATACAGTGGTGGGAACAAAAATGACTGTGCGCGGTTCTTTCCCCTACGGTTATGGCAGTTACTTCGGCATTGGTGGAAGCAGTGTGTTCGGATTGTCTAAACGAGGAGGTATCGCTGTTCAGGGTCCAAATACAACGATTGATAGTTGTGAACTACAGATGCAGGCTTTTGGTCATGGGATCTATCTACAGAGTGCAGCAGATAATACAGTAATTAAGAATACGCTTGTTGAGGGCGTTGTGCGACCAACGAATGATATCCTTGCTGAAGGGAATGGTAGCCTGCCGTATAAAAATGATTACAAGGATAATGATGGCAATGCCATTGAACCAAATGAGATGGAGTCGTTGTGTGAGGATGGCATCCGGACTTACCCCGGCGGAGGCAGCGTTACAGTGGAAAATTGCACCGTTAAAAAGATGCGAGGCGGGATCCGCCTGTACCTGGAACCCGATGCCAATGTTACCAACACAATTGCAATTGATTGTGGAAATGTGAATTGGAACATGCCAAGCAGTGGGAAGGTTAGCAATTCATCCGGTAACTTTGCATATGCTCCTTTATCCGATTTCAGATTAAGTAGAAGTAATATTGAAGCCGAATGGACAATTATTCCATCGCCTCATGCTGTAGGCGCTCATAATTTAGCGGATGTGTTAGGGAATAATCACAAGCTGGTTTTTCACCGTACCCCGGGGCCCCTCGATCCAAACACTCGTCCAATTGTCGTAACCGGTGATAACTCTACCATTGTCAACGAAACGGAATATCCCATTATCCTTGAATCTACAGCCAGTGGAAATAACATTACCAGTTGTGGTCCGGTAATCGATTATGGTTCTGGTAACACAATACAGCGTAATAACTGTGCTCCCTTCGGTGCAAAAGATACCATTGAAGCAGAAGATTACACAAATATGTCTGGCATTGAAACCTCAATTACCACAGATGAGGGGTTAGGCGATAAAATTTCAGCCATTGATGCTGGTGATTGGCTTGAATACGATGTGGAAATCGCTGAAGCTGGCATGTACTGGATGGATTACCGCGTTTCAGGGGCTGATGGTGGTTTTATGCTTGTTGTCAATGGAGAACCAGCCGAAACTTTAAACTTCAATGCAACAGCTGACAGTGAAACATGGCAAACGGTGCGTTCAAATTCAGCAGTGTATCTGGCTGAGGGGCCGAATACCTTGCGCTTAAATGCACAACTGGCCGGATGGGATCTCAATTGGATACAACTGCTCCCCGGATGTTACGATACCGAAATTGTAACCTATATTAGTACAGTCAGCGTGTTTGGCATTGAGTCAGAAGCGGAGCCGATTTCAGAAACGACTATCTTCCCCGGTACTACGGTACAAATAAATGCATTGCCCGAATTTGGCGGTAACTGGCTTTGGAATGGGCCCGCTGGGTTTACTTCTACGGATAGAGTCCTTACTTTATCGGATATGCAGAAGTCGCAAGGGGGGGATTATTATGTAAGTTTTACAAATAGCTGCGGTCAAATATCAAGGGATACCCTGCATATTAATATTCAGGATTCGCTCCGAATTGAGGCCGAAGCATACAGTGCAATGAGTGGTATTTCGGTGGAAGCATGTACAGATATTATTGCTGACTCGATGGTCTCATCAATTAGCTCCGGAGATTGGATGGAATACGTAATAAATGTCCCTGTACCTGCACTATACAACATTGATTATCGTGTTGCCGGCGAAAGTGATAACAATGAATTCGAGCTTAGCCTCAACGACGAAGTCCGTGAGCAAGTATCCTTTAACCAGACAGGGGGTTCACAGGTTTGGACCACGGTACAGTCGGGGAACACCATCTACCTGCCGGCCGGGATTCAAACATGTCGTATTATTTCAAAATCGGAAGGTTTTAATATGAATTGGCTGCAACTCAATGCTGTTGAATTGGTGAAGGAATGTGCTTTACCTTATGAAGAAGCAGCGTTTAGGATCTTTAATACAACCCTTGATTGGACTTCAGGCGTGATGGACATTTCGTGCGAATCGGAGGTTGACTTATTTGTGTCGGTGCGATGCATTGGAAGTTTAGGAGATACTGACTATTTAAATATTTATTATAAGTTGGATGGCGGTGAGCAGGTCGCCCTGCTTGAAACAACAGAAGCCATCCCGGATCAAATGGTGTCGGCAACGAAACTTTCTGGGCAAACATTAGAAATCATTGTCCAGGGACAAATTGGGACAAGTGTTCTGTGTGATGTGAAAGGCATCTATGTTTTAAAATCAAAGGATCCATTTGCAAGAATAGAAGCAGAGGATTATGACGAAGCGAATGGTACCAAAACAGAAACTTGCAGCGATGCTGGAGGAGGATTAAATGTTGGCTCAATTAATGATGGTCACTGGTTGAAATTTAGCAATTTAAACATGAGTGAGGTGCATAGTGTTAATTTACGTCTGGCTAGCAGAAATTCAGGTGGCACCATCGAATTACGCTTAGATTCCGAATCAGGAAAGCTAATTGGCACTGTTGACATGCCCAATACAGGAAATTGGCAAACCTGGAAAACAATAAGCACCAACCTGGAAAATGTGGTTGGTTTTTATGATCTTTTTTTGGTCTTCAGCCATCCAACCACATATGTTGGAAATATTAATTGGTTAGAGTTATCTCCTAACATCATTGGAGATCCTTCTGCCATTGAAGACATAGGTATTGGGTCGAATGAAATCATTCTGTATCCAAATCCGGTTGAAGATTTCCTTAATATACTGAATAATGCAGGTTCTGAATTACGCGTGATAAATTTAACCGGTAAAACCGTTTTACAAAGTAAAATTACAAGCGATCAACATCTCGAATCATTTCATCACATTGAGTCAGGGATTTATGTGGTTCAACT
>JBFHER010000352.1:0-3740 GCA_041584055.1 Bacteroidales bacterium | reverse complement strand
GTTGGCAGAGGAAAAGGGTATTATGATTCCTACCTTTGCCAAACAAAAGCAACAAAAATAGGCCTTGCCTTTCCTTTTCAAATGTTTGATGAAGTTCCCTCAGAGGCGCATGATCAAATAGTGAATAAAGTAATTTTTTAAGGACCAACAATGGCAATTGACATCCACAACATACGAAAAGATTTTCCTATCTTAAAGGAGCAGGTCAACGGAAAGCCGCTGATTTATTTCGACAATGCAGCCACCTCACAAAAACCTCAACAGGTGCTGGACGCCATCAATAATGCGTATGTAAAATTCAACAGCAACATCCACCGTGGGGTTCATACCTTAAGTCAAAAGGCAACCGAGGCACATGAAGCAGCTCGAAATACTGTTCGTGAATTTATAAATGCAGAACATACACATGAGATCATCTTCACCCGTGGAACCACTGAATCCATTAATCTTATTGCATGGTCCTTTGGAGAACAGTTTTGTAGCACAGGAGATGAAATTATAATCTCAGCCATGGAGCATCACTCCAATATTGTTCCCTGGCAGATGTTATGTGCGAGAAATGGTTGTACCTTAAAGGTGATTCCTTTTGATGAAAAAGGTGAACTAAGGATGGACGTATTTGAAAGCATGCTTTCAGAAAAGACAAGATTGGTTTCTGTTGCTCACATTTCCAATTCATTGGGAACAATCAATCCAATTAAGGAAATTATCAGCATGGCACATGCTCAATCGGTTCCTGTTCTCGTAGATGCTGCCCAATCAGTTCCTCATATGCGCATTGATGTTCAGGAGTTGGATGCAGATTTTCTTGTCTTCTCTGGTCATAAAATGTATGCACCAACCGGCATTGGTGTCATGTACGGGAAAGAAGGCTGGCTCAATGAAATGCCACCGTATCAGGGTGGAGGAGAAATGATTGAGACCGTTACTTTTGAAAAAACAACCTACAACGAACTTCCGTTTAAATTCGAAGCCGGAACACCGGATTTTACATCCTCAGTAGGTTTTGCTGCTGCCATCGAATATATGAATTCCATTGGTATGGATGAAATTGCGGATTATGAGCATGAATTATTCGCCTATGCAAAAACAGCTTTGTCCACGATCGAAGGACTGAAATTTATTGGAGAAGCTGCAAATCAAAGCAGTGTTATATCGTTTGTATTTGATGACATACACCACTTTGATCTTGGGACACTTCTGGATCAGTTGGGCATTGCAGTTCGTACGGGTCATCATTGCGCACAACCTGTGATGCAGGAATTTGGAATTGATGGAACAACGCGCGTATCATTCGCATTCTACAATACAAAAGAAGAGATTGATGTACTGATCCAATCAATTCAGAGGGTCATTGCGATGTTTCGTAATTAGTTTTTATGCTTAGGGTAACATAAAGACATCCCATGCGTAAAAATTGTATCTTTGACTAAAATTATAAAAATGGATATCAACTTAATTCAGGAAGAAATAATAGATGATTTCAGTGTTTTTGAAGACTGGATGGATAAATATGCATACCTGATTGATCTTGGAAATGAGCTCCCTCCAATCGATGAGCAAAAAAAGACTGAACAAAATTTGATTAAAGGATGCCAAAGCAGGGTCTGGATCGATGCAAAATTCGAAGATGGAAAAATATTCTTTGAGGCAGACAGTGACGCGGTAATTGTTAAAGGCATCGTTGCCTTGTTACTCAAAGTTTATTCGGGCCAAACCCCGGAGGAGATATTGGGGAATGAACTCTCCTTTGTGGAAGCAATTGGTTTAACCAAGCACCTTTCTCCAACGAGAAGCAACGGACTGGTATCTATGATCAAACAAATGAAAATGTACGCACTCGCGTTTCATGCAAAACAATAAGAAAAAACATTATGTCTGAAAATATATTAGCCAAAGAAGAGGAAATTGTAAAAATGTTAAAACTGGTTTTTGACCCTGAAATACCGGTAAACATTTATGATCTGGGATTGATTTACAGCGTAGATGTAAAAGACAATGTTGCCGAGATAGAGATGACACTCACTGCTCCTGCTTGTCCCGCAGCAGACTTTATCATGGCGGATGTGGAAGAAAAAGTAAAGGAAGTGGATGGCATTGAGATGGTCGTTGTAAATCTTGTGTTTGACCCACCATGGGACAAAGACATGATGAGTGAAGAAGCCAAACTGGAACTCGGATTCTTTTAAAATCTCTTAAGCCTCTTGAGCTCTCAAAAAATATATTTTGCTTCGGATGTGCATCTTGGTGCGCCTTACATTAAGGATGCAAGGGCGCATGAAGCACGGTTCGTTTCATGGCTGGATCATGTAAAAAAAGATGCTTCAGAGATTTTCCTCATGGGCGACATCTTTGATTTCTGGTGGGAATACAAACGGGTTATTCCCCGTGGATTTACACGTTTGCTTGGAAAGTTATCCGAAATCACAGACAGTGGCGTCCCGGTTCATTTCTTCATTGGGAATCACGACATCTGGGTAAAAGACTATCTGGAAAAAGAATGTGGTTTAACCATGCATCTTGAACCGGAACTTGTTCAACGCAACGGAAATACATTGTATCTGGCTCACGGGGATGGATTGTATGATCCTTCTCTGGGATTTAAGTTACTCCGAAAAGTCTTTCACAGTACATTTGTTCAAACCCTTTTTGAAACTTTTGTCCACCCGGATCTGGCGGTAAAACTTGGAAAATACTGGTCAGGGAAATCACGCATGGGGCACGACCAAAAACATGCTGCCACCTTTCTTGGGGAAGATAAAGAACATCTCGTGCTTTATTCAAAAGACTATCTTAAAAATAAAAGCGTTAACTTCTTTATTTATGGCCATCGCCATATAGTACTGGATTTGATGCTTCAAAAAAATGCCCGGATCATAATATTGGGTGATTGGATCTCCCACTTCACCTATGCAGAACTAGACGGAACAAGCATGACTTTAAAAACATTTACGGCATAATTTTTTAAGCGATGCGAATACTCCTTTTTCTATTTCTTTCACTTTCTGCAGTACCATTATTCGCTCAGCATAACCATCAGCATACTGAAGGACATCAACATGCGCATGGAGAATGGGAACTTGGGGGAGCAATTGGTGTTGTCCCGCTGCTTGATGAAGGTGAAATTGCCCCCGGCTTGCATTTACACTTGTTACAGCAAAATAAAATGATCCCAAAACTTATGGTAGGAGTTGGTTTTGAAGCTGTTATGGATGAACATACACACCTGACAGCCGGACTCGTTTTTAACTATAATATTTACAAAGGATTGTATGCCGCCGTTTCTCCCGGCTTACTCTGGATTAATCATGATGGATGGGAAAGCGCCTATGTGACTCATTTTGAATTGAGCTATGAATTTGAAGTGGGAAAGCTCCATATCGGGCCCATTGTTGAATACTCGTATGCCTCGCTGGATAAACACGTCATGCTGGGTGTGCATGTTGGAGTCGGTTTTTAGTTGACATTAAAACCTGTACGAGGGGCTTTATCTCATCCTCTAGAAACAATATTTAAAATCGCAGCTTCTTAAATATTCAATCCTTCTTACAGGACATTTCTTAAATATTCACATTTGCGTGCTTCCACATGGGTTGTTGCGATGATAATCAGAAGCATAAAGCCATCATCCTTTCAAAAAAAATGATCTCAGTTTGATTATGGCTTTTGTAATTTATCAGGATATAATCAAGCCTTTAGGAGCAGAAAAACTTGATCTCTCAACTGGCAATATCACGATG
>JBFHER010000351.1:0-3746 GCA_041584055.1 Bacteroidales bacterium | reverse complement strand
TCGATACTCGAAAACTGAGCGGCCGACATCACCTCCCCACCAGCAGGATTGAATGTGCTGCCTTGAGGCACCTCAATGTGAATGTCTAGTTTTATTGTACCCGTGTTGTCATCAGGATTTTTGTTGGGATCCTTAAGTTCTTTTTCACATCCAATGCTTATAAGTAATAAGAAAAGGGGCAGTGATAAAATAAGTCGTTTCATGGAAAAATGGTTTAATGATAAAAATTTAAGCACAACAACAAGTGATTGTCGGTTTTGTTTATGGGATAAACTTGACTTCACCCAGTAAAGGGGACAGTAAGTTAAGAAAAGAAAGCGTTTATAGCCTATTTATCTTCTGTAGTACCATCTGCATATTTTGCAAAACGTCCTTCCTTGCGGTTAAAAACCTGTTCAGTTTCAGGCCATGGCCATCCACCAAATTGAGTTCTCCGGTATTCTGCAAACCCCTGGTTTAATTCATCTTCGGTATTCATTACAAATGGACCTCTCATGGCGACAGGCTCATTGATAGGTTTTCCTTGTAGGATGAAAAAATCAGCCTCTTTATCGCCATTGGAAATGTGCAAACGCTGGCCCGGCATCACTTTAACAAGATGTTTCACTGAAATTTCTTCACCTTCTATATCAATTGAATTTCCATTATAAAAGTATAGCGTATTGTGTACCTGTTCGTTTGCTGGTGCAGGAAGTTCCCATTGGGCATAGGCTTCCATTTTAACACTAAAAATAGCTACTCCATGATCAGGGTTGGCCGCCCAGGAATCTGGTGTTGGTTTGGGTGCCGGGTTAGATTTATAGCTTCCTGCGTAAACCTCAATGGTCGTATTCTTACCATTGTTATCAATTTCATCAATCTTAGGTATGCTCTCTTTCCATAGCATTTTATAATGAGGCTCTACCAATTTGCTCTGACTGGGTAGGTTTAACCAGATTTGAAAAATCTCCAGTGTATTAGCCTTATCGGAATGCATGAGCGGAAACATTTCGGAGTGTTGAATTCCTCTCCCGGCTGTCATCCATTGCACATCACCAGCTCCAAACCTGCCAGCACCTCCAAGAGAATCACTGTGGTCGACAAAACCTTGTTTCCCAATCGTAATCGTCTCAAAGCCTCTGTGTGGATGATATGGAAACCCGGGTATGGTTTTCCCATGGTACATATTATAACCATCTTTTCCTGCAAAATCTTGTCCTAAATTTCTGCCTTCTAACTCAGATTGCCTTAGACCCATTTGCTCGTTTCCCTTAGGGTAGTGATCAAGATGATGCATGGCAAACAAAAATGGATCATTTGTTTGCCAGGGTAATTGCAGGGTTTCAATTGCTAATATTTTGTCTGTCATTTTAATCTGTTTTTTAGTTACAAATGCTCCATATTATTGAAGACTCAAGTATCATATTTATGACACAATAAAGAATCTTCCTACGGCAACAATTACGGCAAGAACCATAAGAACTAAATTTATTTTAATCTTGTCTTGTTCTTTTCTATCGAAATGCACCTTTAATGCACCAACCATAGTCATTGCCAGCCCAATGGCCGCAATAGGGGTTAATATGGGTAAGATATTAATGCTCATAGGTAATATAAGACCTACGGCTCCTAATACTTCCATAGTTCCAATGAGCTTGAGAGATGAGCTTGCATATTGATCTACCCAATCTCCAAGTTTTTCACGCAGATCTCTCTTCGTGTTACCAAGTTTTGTTAATCCTGCCATTAAAAACATGATGGCTAATAAGCCCTGTATAATCCAAAGTGCTAAATTCATTTTTTCTATTTTTTTTGATTAATAAATAATTTAAATCTGCTTTTTTATAATGCTACTTTTGAGTAATCAATGTAGCCATATTTGCCTTTCTGATATTCGCTATAGGCTTTTCCTATTTCTTCACGTGTATTCATTATAAATGGGCCATAAGGAACCGCCGGTTCTGTATATGGTTCTCCACCAAAAAATATAAGGTCAAGGGTATCATTTTCATCGTTTTTAATTTGTGCGCCAGTACCTAAATCAAACAGCTCTGCCAGCTCCATTTTATTTACGACAACCGTGTTATCAATTGTTGCTACCCCCTTTATAACATATACTCCATACTGCCAGCCTTCATTGATTGACAATTCGAATATCTGTTTTGGATCAAGCTGAACATGATACATAAACTGTTCAAGGTAATTAGGGATAATCGAACGATGAGTACCATATTCACCAAGTAACACCTTCAGTCTTCCTTTTTGATTAGCTAAAGTTATTTCAGGAATACTTTTAGCTTGAACAGCAATATACTCTGGTTCTTCAGCTTTAATTTTTGCAGGTAAGTTAAGCCAGAACTGTAACGAATTGAGCGTTCCTCCGGATTTTTGAAATTCATACGGTATAAACTCGTCATGAATTATACCATTCCCTGCTTTCATCCACTGTATGCCTCCTGCATGAACGATACCTTCTCCACCAGCACTATCCATATGGTGTACGCTTCCTTCCAGTAAATAAGTAAACGTTGCTATGCCTTTGTGGGGATGCGCAAAGTTTCCATCCGGCATTTCTGCTTCCTTAGCCTTAATGGGGTGATCTGGTACATGGTCTAATAATACCATAGAACCAATGGCCTGGGTATAATGATTCGGAAGACTTCTGTAGATGGTTATATCGTCAGTAAATTTATCTTTCTTTCCTTTATATATATTTCCTTTTGTTGTTTCCATTGCTTATTTTTTTAATTATTTATCCTGCATAAATCAAGTCCTGGTAATGGACTGATACTATTTCGACGTAATCGCTATGCATTTTTTACTTTCTGTATGATTCTCCGCTTGCTTAATGAGGTAATCAGCCACATCGGCTCTGCTTATGGAACGAATATTCATGCCTTTAAAAAGCTTATTCTCGGTTCTGTATGACTCTGTTAAAGCCTTATCTGTAAGCATGCCGGGTCGCACAATAGTCCAATTCAAATCCGATGATTTAATTTGGTTCTCCATAATTGCTTTATCCTTATAATTGTCATTCAGCATGAGCCTTAAAAACACCCGCGCCGGCCAACTGGCATATTTTCTACTCTCTCCTGTTCCAAAACCGGTAACAACTATAAATGGCATTGTTTTGCTGATAACTTTTTCAATTGATAATAGTGTCCGTGCAAAATCTGAAAACAAAGTCGTTGCCTTTAAATCTTTTCCTGTTCCGAGCGTTACAATAACAGCATCTGCATTTGCCATTGCCTTTGTTAAATCACTTTGATTAAGAGCATTGCCAATGATTACATTTAATTTATCCTTATCCTGTATGGCTGGTATTGACCTTGAAAGCGTTGTTACGGTATGATTACGCGCAAGCGCTCTTTTTACTGTTTCAAACCCTATGCCTGCTGAAGCTCCAATGATTGTTACATTCATAATCTAATCTTTTACATGTTTTTTCAATCAACACTGCAAAGTTAGATTATGAAAAGCTTGAAAAAATTAATCTAGATTAAGAAAGGAGGATTCCAAATATCAAAGTCTATAGACCTTTTGTGGTTTTAGCTATAAGTTTACTTAAGAATTCAGGGCTAATGCCTATATAAGATGCGATTAAGTATTGGGGGAGTCTTTGAATAAGATCGGGATAGGCGTCTTTGAATTCCATGTAATTTTCTTCAGCAGATTTAGAAAGAATGGAAACCAAACGGTTTTGAATATGAATATACGATCTTCTTATACTTTGGTTTAAGTCGAAAGGTTGAACTGAATTAATCTTA
>JBFHER010000350.1:0-3760 GCA_041584055.1 Bacteroidales bacterium | reverse complement strand
TATGTGATTGGAAAAAATATAAACCTGATTGATACATACTATAATTATGGTGCCAGATACATCACCCTATGTCATACAAAGAACAATGACATTTGTGATTCTGCCAATGATGAACCGGAACACAATGGACTGTCAGAATTCGGAAACAGCGTTGTACAACGCATGAACGATCTGGGCATGCTCATTGACGTTTCACATATCAGCGAGAAAGCGTTTTTTGACGTGATTGCCAAAAGCAAGGCTCCGGTTTTCGCATCTCATTCCTGTGCAAAAGCAATCTGCGACAATCCCAGAAACCTTTCTGATGAACAGCTTCTGGCCTTGAAAGCCAATGGAGGGGTAGTGCAAATGTGCATTTTAAGTGATTACGTTAAGAAGCCTGAACCAAATCCTGCCCGCGACTCAACGTTTGCAGAACTAAAAATACGCTATCACGACTTTAATTTTAAATCCCAACAGGAAGAAAAAGAAGCCTGGAAAGAATGGCGCGCAATCAATAAAAAATACCAAAAGGAATTGGCCACTGTAAGTGATGCGGTAGATCATATCGATCATATTGTGAATCTTATTGGGATTGATCATGTGGGCATCGGCACCGATTTTGATGGCGGAGGAGGCCTGCAGGACTGCTTCGATGTTTCTGAAATTAAGAATATTACGGCAGAACTTGTCAGACGAAATTATTCAGATGCCGACATTCGAAAAATATGGGGAGAGAACTTTTTAAGGGTATTCAGAGTGCTTGAGTCCGGACGAAGAATTTAACAAATTACACATATTCTACCACCTTGGTTGCATAAATACCAAATAGAAGCTTATATTTGTGATATAAAAACGACTATTATGCCGAGAACGAAGCGAGAAAGAACGATAGGATTTTTACCCGGTGTAACCTTTTATAAGCCTGCGGGCGTACCTTTGAGGAAAATTGAAGATGTAAATCTAGAACTGGATGAACTGGAAGCAATGCGACTTTCAGACTACGAAGGATTGTATCAGGAAGATGCCGCTGTAAAAATGAATGTGTCCCGTCCTACTTTTGGCCGTATACTTGAATCAGCTCACAAAAAAATATCAACAGCAATCATTGAAGGAAAAGCCATCCGAATTAATGGTGGCAATGTTGATTTTATTTGCGACAAAGAGGCTAAAAAATAAGACCTCTCCTATTTTTTACTATCATCTGTACTGACATTTAATTATATTTGTGTGCTTTGGATATAAACCTTTTCATACAGATTTGAATGGCACGTGGTTTTCTATTTCTTATTCTCCTGATCAATCTATGTACTCTTTTTGCCCTCGACAAGGTCCCCTATTTTCAGCAAAAGACAGATTATACAATTCATGTTACATTAAATGACACCCTGCATGAACTGGATGGCATTCTGGATCTTAAGTATACAAACAATGCCAGCGAGGCTATAGATTTTATATATTTTCACCTATGGCCAAATGCTTATAGCAGCGAAAAAACGGCTTATGCAAAACAACAGCTGGAAATAGGAAACAAAACGTTTCACTATGCCAGAATGGATCAAAAAGGATGGATAGATGGCCTTGATTTTCAAGTAGATGCTACCGAAGCCAAATTCGAGGAGGATGCGAACCATCGCGACATTATCAAGCTGCTACTGCCTGAACCACTTGGTCCGGGTGAATCCTGCCGCATTCAAACACCATTTCATGTAAAGATTCCGAATTCATTTTCCCGCCTGGGGCACACAAAACGGGGCTACCAGATCTCACAGTGGTACCCGAAACCCGCAGTGCTGGATAAGGATGGCTGGCACCCCATGCCCTACCTTGACCTGGGTGAATTTTACAGCGAATTTGGCTCTTTTGATGTGAGTATCACCCTGCCGAAGGACTATATCGTAGGTGCCACCGGCAATTTGCAATCAGCAGATGAAGCCAGTTGGTTAAACGAACTCGCAAAAACAAAGCTGGGAAGCGACAGTCTGGGTGCCCCCTATTCAACAACGCACAAAACCATCCGGTTTACCGAATCCAGGATCCACGATTTCGCATGGTTTGCCAGCAAGGATTACCGGGTAAAAATGGGTAAAACACCCCTGACCAACACCGGTGATACTATCGAAACCATGGCCCTGTGCTATCCCGAAAGCAAGGCCTGGGACGAATCCATTTCCTACCTCAACGATGCACTTTTGTTCTATTCAAAAAAATACATGAACTATCCCTTTAAAACCTGCACAGCCGTTGAAGGCGCGCTTCAGGCCGGAGGTGCCATGGAATACCCAACCATCACGGTGGTCGGAAGCACATCCAATCCCTATGCTTTGGAAATGATGATCATGCACGAGGTGGGTCACAACTGGTTTTATGGCATTCTTGGATTCAATGAAAGGGATTATCCCTGGATGGATGAAGGTTTAAATTCATTTTCTGAAGGTCGGTACATGAAAAACAAATATCCGGACTTAAAAGCACGCGAGATGTTTGGTCTGGGAGAGCGCTTATCACGTTTTCTGAACATGGCCGATTTCTCCTACCACGAATTGCCAGAACTGGCCTATCAGGTGATGGCTGCAAACAATGAGGATCAGGCTGCCGGCTTGAAAAGTACAATGTATACTTCCACCAATTATGGCATGATGGTCTATCTGAAGAATCAGGCGGTGAACAATCACCTGATGCAGGCCATGGGCGAAGACAGCTACGATGCAATGATGCAGTCCTTTTTTAACAAATGGGCCTTCAAACATCCTCAGCCTATAGATTACATTGCCCATCTGCAGGAAGAGGCACCGTTGGCAAGCCAATGGTATTACAATGATTTGATGCAATCCACCAAACGACTTGATTACAAAATCACGAAAATAAAAGGAAATACAGTTCGGGTAAAAAACAAGGGTGAGATCGATGCTCCCATCCACCTTACCATCAGAAGTGAAAAGGATACCAGCTTTTGGACAGCTGGTTTTTCCGGTGAGAAAACCTTCCTTGTAAATGGTCCTGTGACCGCTGCCCTCTTATTTGATTCCATGTGCATTGCAGAATTCAACCCTTCCAACGACCGCAAGGGTAAGCATGCTAAAGCAATTGATTTTTCACACCTGCAATTGATCAATCTAAACAACAAAAGACAAATCGGCATGTTGCCCATGCTTGCCTGGAACAACTACAACGGCCTGATGGGCGGATTTATAATTCACAATCCACTGCTTCCTGCAGCTCACTTCGAATATACACTTGCTCCGTTTTATGGGTTTAAAAACAACGGTCTGGCCGGATTTATTGATGCTCAGTACAATTTTTTGCCCACGTCAACCCACATGCTGAGGAAATGGAGCATCGTCCTGAACGGACAACAATTTGCCTACGGATCTGAACAAGATCAGAATTATAAAAAAGTCAGACTGGGATTCAACTTTAACTTTGGAGCCCCCGATAAACGCAACAAAAACAAGGCAACCCTCTATGGCGGATTTCAACATTCCACCAATCTGGATGACATCCTGAACCATAAAACAGATGTGCAGATGAATGACTACCTGATTTCATCCTTTGATTTTAAATCGAATCATACCCTGGAAAAAAAATCGGCCGGCATCCGTCTGGTGGGCAATAACGATTTTGGTCGGGCTGATGCCACCATTGCTTACAGCATAGAACCCGCAAAAAAGTGGAAGCTGTCGGCCCGGCTCTATGGTGCAGCAATGCTTTACCAGCAAGATGGCTTATCAAGCACCTATTTGCCTGGTTTAAGCAGCATCAACGGACAGAATGATTTCCT
>JBFHER010000349.1:0-3805 GCA_041584055.1 Bacteroidales bacterium | reverse complement strand
GGATGTGGAGCCCCTCTATGGGAAACATTACCTCCCCCGAAAATTTAAGATTGGCGTTGCGATTCCTCCTTACAATGATATTGATGTGTATTCCCAGGACCTGGGTTTCATTGCCATCGTTGAAAAGGGAATTTTAAAAGGCTACAACGTTCTCGTTGGCGGGGGATTTGGATCAACCTTTGGACGTGAGGATACCTATCCTCGTCTGGGCGATGTGATTGGTTTTGTAAGCCCGGAGAAGGCCATTGATGTTGCTGAGAAAATTTTGCTGGTGCAAAAGGAGCACGGAAACAGGCAGGATCGAAAACAGGCCAGACTGAAGTACACCATCGACAGATTGGGACTGGAATGGTTTAAAAAGGAGTTGAGTGTCTACCTGGGATATGAGCTGGAGAACGCCAGGGATTTTCGTTTTATTCGCAATGGAGATGCCTTCGGATGGCATAAAGGTGCGAACGGGAAATGGTTTCTGACACTATTCGTAGAAGGTGGTCGAGTTAAAGATGAGGGAAACATTTTTTTAAAGACGGCCCTTGGAAAAATTGCAGCACTTCGGGTGTCAGATTTTAGGCTCACAGGAAACCAAAACCTTGTGCTGGGTCAAATAACGGATGCATCAAAGAAAAAGGTGATTGCAATCCTTAAAAAGTATGGGATCTTACCGGTAAAGTTGTCCGGCCTTCGTCAAAATTCAATAGCCTGTGTTGCACTAAACACTTGTGCCATGGCATTTGCAGAAGCTGAACGTTATCTCCCGACACTCAATACAAGCATTGAATCCATCCTTCGAAAATATGAACTTTTTGAGGATGAGATTGTAATTCGAATGACAGGTTGCCCCAATGGTTGTGGCCGGCCATATTTAGCAGAAATTGGACTGATCGGTAAATCGAAAGGACATTACAACCTGTATCTGGGTGGAAGCTTTACAGGTAATCGGCTAAATACATTGTACAAAGAAACCCTGAATGAAGCGCAGATACTTACAGAACTTGACGGCTTGTTTAAAGCCTATGCCAGCGAACGTAGCAAGGATGAAAAGTTTGGCGACTTTGTTATTAGGACAGGGGTGGTAGATGAAATTGTAGAAGGAAAGAATTTCAGACATTAAGCTTAGGATGATACATTTTTTAATTACAAAATACCGACCGTCGAAGGACATTTATGCTGATACTAAAGAGTGGCAATTTCATTTGCATTCATTTATCAGCATTAACTATTTGTCTATTGCGTCGGATACGCTTGAAAAATATCAAACCATATGCCTTACGAGTCACCGGGCAGTGGATTGGGTATTGGAACAAAAGAAGGGATGGCACAACCAACAGCAATTTATCTGTCTGAGCGAGAAACAGGCCGACCGACTGAGGCAGGCTGGATGCATGGCAAAGGCAGCTGATCATGCAACAGTGCCTTCGCTTATTTCTAAGTTATGTGAACTCAAAGTGAGTGGTGTGGTTTTAGTTTTAAGAGGAGATCGTTGCACCATCGATTTAAAGCATGCATTGCAAGGTTTGGGGTACGCATGTGATGCTTTGGTTGTTTATGAAACGATACTGCAATCGAAACAAATATCAAAGCCGGCTTATGATGTTGCATTATTTTATAGCCCATCAGGAGTGGCAGGATTTGTGTCTGGCGATAACAAATTAGACAGAAACTGCCTGATTTATGCAATTGGCAAATCTACCGGGGCGGAGGTAAAACGAAAGTTAAACAGAGATGTTAGAATTTCTCCTGTTCAGGATGAAGACGCATTTCTTCAATATGTGAAAGATGAGTTATCCAACAGCAAAAAACAGCATGCTTTTCAACGAAGCAAAGAAGTATATCCCGGGTGGTGTTAATTCACCGGTCAGAGCTTTTGGTTTAGTGGAAGGGGATCCACTGTTTATTAATAGGGCATCAGGCAGTTTGTTATACGATGAAGACGGGGATGCTTACATCGATTATGTGGGGTCATGGGGTCCCATGATATTTGGCCATTCCCATCCTAAAATACAAAATGCCATCGCAGAAAAATTGCCGTTTTCAACCAGTTTTGGGGCACCAACAAAAGATGAAACAACGCTTGCTCAAAAGATTGTAAGGATGTTACCAGATGTGGATAAAGTTCGTCTTGTAAATTCCGGCACAGAAGCGACCATGACAGCCTTACGTCTGGCCAGAGGATTTACGGGGAGGGATCTTGTCCTAAAGTTTGAAGGCTGCTATCACGGGCATTCGGACGCTTTTTTGGTGAAGGCAGGGAGTGGTGCAACCACCGGTGGCAATCCTTCCAGTGCCGGTGTTCCCGATGCTGTGATTCAAAATACAATTCTGGCAAAGTTCAATGATCTCTCTCAGGTGGCTTCTCTGTTCTTAAAACATGGCTATCATATTGCAGCGGTCATTGTGGAGCCTGTGGCTGGGAATATGGGATGTATCCCGCCGAAGGATAACTTCTTAAAAGGATTGCGATTTTTGTGTGATCAGTTTGGAACTGTGTTGATTTTTGATGAGGTGATGACCGGATTTCGACTTGCAAAGGGTGGTGCTTCTGAGCATTTCAGGGTCAAAGCCGATTTATTGTGTTACGGAAAGATAATTGGCGGGGGCTTGCCGGTAGGTGCTGTCGCAGGCAAGTCAAGGATAATGGATCATTTGGCCCCGGATGGCCCTGTTTATCAGGCCGGAACCTTGTCCGGAAATCCATTGGCTGTGGCTGCGGGGAACGCCCAATTGTCAATGCTGGAGGAGGATCAGGAATTATATGAACGGCTGGAAGAAAAAGGGAAGGTGCTTGAAAAAGCATTCAATGACCTGAAAATGCAGGGATTTCCCATATGGGTTAATCGGGTGGGATCAATGATTTCAGTTTTCTTCACCGGAGCAGAGGTTAAAAATTACGATGATGCACTTAATAGCGATATAGGCTTGTTCCGGCAGTTTTTCCATGAAATGCTAAAAAATAAGGTTTACATTCCTCCATCTCCTTTTGAGACCTGGTTTATTTCAGACACGACCAGTTCAGAAATGCTTACAGAAACCATTGAATTGATAAACGAGACAATTAAAAAGGTGTATGCCTCTCAATTGATTGAAAGCTGATGAATGAAAGACCTGTAAATATCAGTATTTTAGGGTGTGGTTGGTTGGGGCAACGGATTGCACTTCAGCTCAAGAGCGATGGGTACGATGTGCTGGGTTCATTTCGTGACGCGGAACAGGAAAAGGTGTTGCAGAACAAAGGCATTGCATCTGTTCGGGTGGAGGTTACGCCGAAAGACATTAAGGATGCCGGTCCTTCGTTTTGGGAAAGAGATGTCTTGTTGATTGCTTTGCCTCCGGGAAAAAGTGACGATGTTTTGACGATCTACCCCCAAATGATTCAGCAGGTTGTAAATAAGTTTGTAAATAATCAAAAGAAAAGGTGTCGCATTATATTTATCTCATCGTCCTCGGTTTATCCAAATGATGGAAGAATTGTGACTGAAAAAGAAAGCCCCTTACATCCAGCTGGACAATCAGGAAAAGCCATCCTACAGGCTGAAAAAATAGTTGAAGAGAATAAAAATGTTGAGGCATTGATCTTGCGCTGTGGTGGATTGATAGGCAATGACCGTTTACCCGGGAGTTTTACCTTAAAGCAAAACTTCAGATCAAGGGGAGATGTGCCGGTGAATCTCATTTTTGGCTCCGATGTGGCAAGGGCTGTGTCTTTTTTGCTGATTTGTTCCGTCTGGCATGAAATTTATAATCTGGTAGCGCCAACGCATCCTCGCAGAGGTGAATTGTATAAGGAAGCAGCGCGTTTGCAAAAGCT